>NZ_JAWQUO010000008.1:76521-156512 GCF_033446605.1 Iodobacter sp. CM08
CGTGATCTTTGGGCACTAGATCGCCACTAATCGTGGTCACGGTAACGACAAGAGAGATCACGCGTCCAGTTTCGGAAGTTGACCTGCGCACTAGAGAGAACAGCAATGGCACTGGTGCTAATCACCGCTAGATCACGGGTTTCTAGTGCTGCGATATTGCTGGTGCTGAGTGCGGCCACTTGACGTGAAGTCAATACCGCAGCTTGAGCTGTGGTCAGTGCCGCAACTTGATCGGTACCTAAACCACTGGCCACCACGCTGGTGCTCAGTGCCACCACTTGATCCGTCGTCAAATTAGCGACTTGGGCGGTGGTAAAGGCTTTGGATTGCGCGGTGCTCAATGCTGCAATACCGCTGGTTTTTAACACTTGCAGATCAGTGGTTTCCAACGCCGCAATACTGAGAGTAGAGAGTGCGGCGATTTGGCTGGATGACAACGTTGCAGCTTGATCTGTAGTCAGAGCAACAGTTTGATCGCTAGTTAATACGCGCACTTGGCTGGTCGACAAGGCGGCAATCGAGCTGGTGCTCAAGACGGCTACATCACGGGTTTCAAGCGCGGCGATATTGCTGGTGCTGAGCGCGGCCACTTGGCGTGAAGTTAATACCGCAGCTTGGGCGGTGTTCAGCGCTACCGCTTGATCAGTAGTTAAGCCTACCAAGGAAGCAGTGCTGAGGTTGACGGCTTGATCGGTGGTCAAGTTGTTTACTTGATCCGTGGTCAGGGCCTTAACTTGCGCACTGGACAAGACGGCAATGGCGCTAGTGCTAATCACCACTAAATCACGGGTTTCTAGGGCGGCGATATCACTGGTACTAAAGGCCGCTATTTGGCGCGTGGTTAAAACGGCGGCTTGCGCAGTGGTTAAGGCCGCCACTTGATCTGTACGCAGCCCAAGCAAAGCACTACTACTTAGGTTAACTGTCTGATCGGTAGTGAGGTTAGCCACTTGATCTGTGGTCAGTGCCTTAACTTGACTGCTCGACAATATCGAAGTAGGCAAGGTTGTCAGCACCGCCAAATCACGGGTTTCCAAAGCGGCCACATTATTAGTAGATAAGACGGCAACTTGACGAGAGCTCAGTACCGCAACTTGAGCGGTCGTTAGAGCGACCACTTGCTCCGTCGTCAAACCATTTGCAACCGCACTGGTACTTAAGGCCACCACTTGATCTGTGGTTAAATTGCTAATTTGCGTAGTATTAAAAGCGCTCACTTGCGCGGTGCTCAATACGGCAATACCGCTGGTTCTTAATACTTGTAAGTCGGTAGTTTCCAATGCCGCAATGCTGCTGGTAGAAAGTGCAGCAATCTGGCTGGACGACAACGTTGCAGCTTGATCCGTGGTCAGCGCGACCGTTTGATCGCTGGTCAAGACGCGCACTTGGCTAGTCGACAAAGCAGCAATCGAGTTGGTACTCAGCACAGCTACATCACGGGTTTCAAGGGCGGCGATATTGCTGGTGCTGAGCGCAGCCACTTGACGTGAAGTCAAGACCGCAGCTTGATTGCTATTCAGTGCAACCGCTTGATCTGTAGTCAAGCCCGCCAAGGAACCGGTGCTTAAGTTGATCGCTTGATCGGTGGTCAGATTGGTCACTTGATTAGTCGTCAGCGCTTTAACTTGGGCGCTAGACAAGACCGCAATGGCACTGGTGCTAATCACGACTAAATCACGGGTTTCTAAGGCCGCAATATTGCTGGTGCTTAAAGCAGCCACTTGACGTGAAGTCAAGACCGCAGCTTGGTTGCTATTCAGTGCAACCGCTTGATCAGTAGTCAAGCCCGCCAAAGCGCCCGTGCTTAAGTTGACTGCTTGATCGGTGGTAAGGTTCGTCACTTGATCTGTGCTTAAAGCTTTGACTTGCGCGCTAGAGAGGATAGCAATGGCACTGGTACTGATCACCGCTAAGTCACGGGTTTCTAATGCTGCGATATTACTGGTACTGAGCGCGGCCACTTGACGTGTGGTCAAGACTGCAGCTTGATTACTATTCAGCGCAACGGCTTGGTCGGTGGTTAAACCCGCCAAGGCACCCGTGCTTAAGTTGATTGCTTGATCGGTAGTGAGGTTGGTAACTTGATCTGTAGTGAAGGCTTTCACTTGCGCGCTAGATAGCACCGCAATTGCGCTGGTACTGATCACCGCTAGATCACGGGTTTCTAGCGCTGCAATATTGCTGGTGCTGAGCGCGGCTACTTGGCGAGAGCTCAGCACTGCGGCTTGAGCTGTGGTCAGTGCCGCGACTTGATCCGTGCCTAAACCACTGGCAACCACGCTGGTGCTCAAAACCACCACTTGATCTGTGGTTAATGCGGCCACTTGGGCCGTAGTAAAAGCCTTAGATTGCGCGGTGCTTAATGCAGCAATGCCACTGGTTTTTAACACTTGTAGATCGGTGGTTTCTAGTGCCGCGATACTGCTGGTAGAGAGGGCCGCAATTTGGCTAGAGGAGAGTGTTGCAGCTTGATCTGTGGTGAGCGCTACAGTTTGATCGCTGGTTAAGACGCGCACTTGGCTGGTCGACAAGGCAGCAATCGAGTTGGTACTCAGCACAGCTACATCACGGGTTTCAAGGGCGGCGATATTGCTGGTGCTGAGCGCAGCCACTTGACGTGAAGTCAAGACCGCAGCTTGGTTGCTATTCAGTGCAACCGCTTGATCTGTAGTCAAGCCCGCCAAAGCGCTGGTGCTTAAGTTGATCGCTTGATCGGTGGTCAGATTGGTCACTTGATCAGTCGTCAGCGCTTTAACTTGGGCGCTAGACAAGACCGCAATGGCACTGGTGCTAATCACGACTAAATCACGGGTTTCTAAGGCCGCAATATTGCTGGTGCTTAAGGCGGCCACTTGACGTGAAGTCAAGACCGCAGCTTGGTTGCTATTCAGTGCAACCGCTTGATCGGTGGTTAAACCCGCCAAAGCGCCCGTGCTTAAGTTCACGGCTTGATCGGTGGTAAGGTTCGTCACTTGATCTGTGCTTAAAGCTTTGACTTGTGCACTAGAGAGGATGGCAATCGCACTGGTACTGATCACCGCTAGATCACGAGTTTCTAGGGCGGCGATATTGCTGGTACTAAGCGCGGCCACTTGGCGAGAGCTCAGCACTGCCGCTTGGGCGGTGGTGAGGGCTGCAACTTGATCGGTGCCTAAACCACTGGCAACCACGCTGGTACTCAGAGCAACCACTTGATCGGTAGTCAAAGTGGCGACTTGGGCGGTGGTAAAAGCTTTGGATTGCGCGGTGCTTAATGCCGCAATACCGCTGGTTTTTAACACTTGTAGATCAGTGGTTTCCAGCGCCGCGATGCTGCTGGTGGAAAGTGCGGCGATTTGGCTGGACGACAACGTTGCAGCTTGATCCGTAGTTAGGGCGACAGTTTGATCACTGGTTAAGGCACGTATCTGGGCAGTGCTAAGTACCGCCACTTGGGATGTAGTCAGCGCCATAAATTGGCTGGTGCTGAGCTCCGCTATAATTGCTGTATTAAAGCCAGCAATTTGCTGGGTGGTAAGTGCAGCAATTTGACTTGTTGTCAGACCCGTAACGAAGCTCATTTTATATATTCCTTAACTAGTTCTTAATACACAACACCGATGCATGACTTCAAAAATCGGCCTACCCAACAACCGCCAAAATGACCCATTTGGACTACCAATGATGTATCGGCAAAAGCTTAAGTAACTTTATGTCAAGATCATAAGGTGCTTGCACCCTAAATGCCATGTAAGGAAAATAACAATTGAATATAGATTTTGCGCTTGTATTTTTGACTTGCGTTCACCACTAATCAGCATTTCTCACCCAAGTAATTTAAACGTGAGCAGCGACACAACGCCTTGTTTGCAAATCAACTTCATCAAATTACATACTACTGACTACGTTAATGAACCCTTAGCGGCAGCGCTAAGCCGAAACACCTCACTAAGATATAGATATGCATAATCACAAATGCCAAGCATTAAAAACAGCCTTACAAAATACATATAAAATTCATTTAAAAACGATGAAATAACATTATTTTTTATGGTTTTCTTACTGCAATTAATGCGTAGAAATCACATAAAAATTTCCCGATAAAATGCGCTTTTATTGTAAGTGCGAGCTAATTTTTAGTTTTTCCAACTCAAACATCTCCAGCCTTGCCGACTTGCATATTGCTTTAACCGCTGGTCGGGATTCACCACGTAAGCCAGACTAACGGCAGAAAGCAGCGGGATATCGTTGCCTGAATCGCTATATCCATAACTCCCCTGCAGGGTTTCATCTTGCCCATGCAGCCACTCTTGCAAACGCAAAACTTTACCCTGCTGATAAGTCAAAACGTCCTGCACTTCACCAGTGTATTGCTGGTTTTTTACGACCAGATTGATCGCCAAATAGTCATCTATGGCAAGATAGTGAGCAATCGGCCCAACGATATGCTCACCCGTTGCAGAAACAATCACAATTCTATCGCCTGCGGCGCGATGCTTAGCCAGCGTGGCACTCGCTTGGCTAAATACGCACGGTGCAATGCAGCGCTCAATAAACACTGCCACCCAAGCAGCCACCTTATCCACACTGCGCCCACGCAAGGCTTGCAATGTGAACAACATATAGTCTTCCATCCGCAACACGCCTTGGTGATAGGCGCGCATCAAGGCCGCTTCTTGTGCCAGCATGCTGTGCTCTGCCACGCCCTCATCCACTAAAAACTGTAAAAACAAGCTGGCACTATCGCCGTCAATCAAGGTGTCGTCTAAATCAAAAATGGCGAGTGCCATAGGGCTTCCTTCACTCGTTGTAGGGCGGGTAAAACCCGCGTGTTTATTCGGCATTGCTCGCGGGTTTCACCCACCTACAAAAGATGTTTTGCATAGCATGACTTTCTAGCCTTTATCCGCCTTGCCTGCCGCCGCCGCAAAGCCTGCCAATTTGCAATCTAAATAGCTGGCGGTTTGGTCGTGATCTTCAGCGTTTTCTTTGCGGCGGATAGCGTTTCTGACCATATGCGCACCTAACCAGCGGATAGGCTCAGGCGGGAAATAACCCTTAGGCCCACTGACTAAGGAGCTGCGGGTCCAGGCGTTATCTAAACCCAGCACCAAGGAAGATAAAATCTGCCCGCCTAGATAAGTTGGCCCCACGCCATTACCAGAATAACCAAAGCCATAAAAGATGCGCGAATGCTGGTTTAGCTTGCCAAAAAAAGGCAGCCCCGTTACCGATCGATCAGATGGACCATTCCACGACGCCGCAATGGGCACGTCTTGCAAGGCGGGAAAAAACCGCCCCAAGGTTTGTTTGAGTGATGCTTGATAGCGGCTTGGCCGATCAAAAGAGCGCAGCATGCGATTGCCATAGGCAAAGGTATTGCCGCCCTTACCCAGCATGAGGCGGCCATCCACGGTGCTACGATAATAATTGACAAAGATGCGCGAATCACACACCGCTACGCCGCGTGTTAAACCCGTGCGCTTCAGTAAATCGGGGCAAGGCTCGGTGATAATCATATCGGACGACACTACGGCAATACTGCGCGATAGGGCGGGGAACATCGTCGCCATTGAGGCATTCAGCGCCAGCACCACGCTTTTGGCGCGGATACTACCGTGCGGGGTTTGCACCTGCGGCTGCTCGCTCTCGATCAACCGCGTCATGGGGGTGGATTCATAAATCGTCACGCCCATCGCCCGCGCCACTCGGGCCAATCCTCGCACCAAAAGCCCAGGCTGCACGCTACCCCCTACGGGCGAAAAAGCCCCCGCCAAGTGTTGATCGGAACCTGCCATTAGCCGTACTTCCTGCGAAGGCAAAGCCGCCCAGCTCAGCGACTGATGCCGTGCCAGCTCGTTCATCACGCCATCCATACTGCCAAGTTGCGCAGTATTGGTTGCCGTGTACAGCGTGCCATCGATACGCACTTCGGCTTCAATGGCGTGCTCGCGGCAAAACTGGGCGATTTGGTAGACCGCGTCTTCAGAAGCCTTAACAATACGCAAGGCTTCTGCCTCACCAAACAAGCGCTTCAGCGTTAAAAATTTGGTCGCCAAAGTCAACAAGCAGCCGCCATTACGCCCTGATGCGCCGCTGCCGCACAGATCTCGCTCAATCAGCACCACGGCTAAATCGGGCTGAGCTTGTTTAAGCATAATCGCCGTCCACAAGCCAGTGTAGCCGCCCCCCACGATGCAGACATCGGCGTGGATATGCTCAGTTAATGGCTGGGCAGGCGCTGGAGTTTCTTGAATTAATGCCTGCTCAAACCACCATGGCCGAAACACACTCATGGGCGCTCTGCCTTGGCTAAGCGTGCTTCGATATCAGCGAGCACCGGTAGCAGATCGGCAATGCTGTCGATCACATAATGCGCCCCTGCTTGGGCGAGTTTTTCAACGGCAATCGATCGCTTAGCGGCCTGTTCAGCGGCGCTTAGATCACTCCATTCGGCCGCAGTTAAACCTACTTCATTGCCTGACACCGAAAGGCCCACTGTCCACATGCCTGCATTCAAGCCTTCCGTGATGCCCACCGCGGTATCGTCCACTTTTACGCAGGCAGCCACATCGCTGACCGCCAGCTCAAGCACATTTTGCAAAGCCATCCAAGGACCAGGACGCGCCCCGGCTTTTAGATCATCTGCAGCCACCGTGCAATCGGGCGCATAACCCCGCTCACGCGCAATGGGTAGCAGTGCATTCATCACTTGGCGTGGGTAGCCAGTGCAGCTGCCTATCTTTATGCCCTTGCTGCGCAGCTGGGCCACCACGTCTAAAGCACCGCTGATAGGCAGAGAATAATCACCTACTTTCGCGATTTGCAAAGGCATAAATGCGGCGTAAAGCGCATCAACATCGGCGTCCGTCATGGCTCGGCCAAATTTAGCCTGCCAGCGCGCGGCCACCTCAGCCTGCTGGCCCAGCGCCTTAATGTGATCCCACTTCGCTCGGCCCATAGGCACACGCGCCTCGGCCAAAGACACCGCAATGCCAAAGCCAGCAAAGGCCTCAATCAACACCTGTGTCGGTGCAAACGAGCCAAAATCAAGCACCGTACCCGCCCAATCAAAAATCACCGCTTGAATGGGGCCACAGTATGCGCGGGAGTAACGATAGTTCATGATTTGATTCCTTTATATAGATGGGGTGGATAGCGCGTCGCCCGCGTGGGCACAGGTGCCCCCCCCTACAACTCCACTTAGGGTGGGCAGGATTTTCTGCCCACGCGGCATCGCTTAAATATGCAAGCTGTTTACAACCAACCCAGCTCAAGCAAAGCATCGCCAATCGCGGCAATCGCTTGGCTAATTTCGGCTTGATCGATAGCGCCGATGCAGCCCACTCGAAAGGTTTCCACTTCGGTGAGTTTGCCTGGATAGAGCAAAAATCCACGCTGGCATACCGCTTGGTAAAAGCGCTGAAACTTGTACTCAGGATGCGCTGGCGCATAAAAGGTGTAGATGATTGGCGCTTGGAGTGGCGGGACTAAAAATGGCTTTATGCCGAGTTTGGCCATGCCAGCCGCCAGCAGATCACCATTGGCCTGATAGCGGGCAAGGCGGGCAAGCTGGCCGCCCTCGGCCAAATACTGATCCAGCGCGGCACGAAACGCGGCGACCACATGCGTGGGCGGGGTAAAGCGCCATTGACCGGTTTTTTGCATATATTCATATTGATCGCACAAATCCAGCGATAGCGATGGGCTGCGCCCCACCTGCAATGCCGTTTTTTTAACAATCACAAAACCCATGCCCGGCACGCCTTCAAGGCATTTATTGGCCGAGGAGATCAGGGCATCAAACGCCAGCCCTGCTATGGATAGCGCCCCAAATGCCGACATCGAATCTAAGATCAGCCCGCGCCCCGCCGCCTGCACCACGCTAGCCACTTCGGCCACGGGGTTGAGCAGCCCTGTGGCGGTTTCGCAGTGGATCATGCCCACGTGTGAAATGGCTGGATTAGCCGCTAAAGCTTCTTTCACCGCTGCCGCACTCACTGGGATGCCATCGGTAACGGCCAATACCTGTACTTTTAACCCCATCACCTGCGCCATTTTGGCCATTCTTTGGCCGTAAGCGCCGTTCACCAACACCAGTAGTTCTCGATCACGCGGCACCAAGCTGCCAATCGCGGCTTCAACCGCAAAAGTGCCTGAGCCTTGCAAAGGCACGCAGCAGTAATCCGCTCCTACTTCGGCAATTTGTAATAAATCATGACAAATGCTGGCCGTAAGCTGATTAAAGCGAGCATCCCAAGAGCCCCAGTCTGTCAGCATGGCGGTCTTGGTAGCCAGCGTGGTGGTCAAAGGGCCGGGGGTTAATAAAACGGCTTCACGCATAGTTACTCCAGTCATCTAGATGAATTTTTAAATACAAAAAAATGAGCTTGATGCTCGGTGTTGTTTTTGAGAGCCTTAAATCTTGAACCACAGAGAACACTGAGAAGCGCAGAGGTTCACAGAGAAAATCTAATCAAAAAACGAATAGGCACTTCGACGTAAGTTTTCCAATATGATGCCAATCTAGATCGTCATTCTCGGGCAGGCGGGAATCCAGCTGCACTACTGGATCCCCGATAAAGACACTAGGGGATGACGTTTTTTAAATAGGCCTAAATGGCAAGAAAACTTACAGTTACCTACTTATCTGCTTTTTTTGACCGACTTAACTCACGTTTCTCTTGCCCTCCTCCGTGACCTCTGTGCTCTCTGTGATCCAAGGTTTCGCACGGTATCAAAACGATCAAGATGTCATCACCCGCGCCAAGCTTGCGAGCGTTTGCCTAATAGCGCCGATGCCAGCACAAATAATAAGCACACCAAGGCCGAGGTCATGACGATGAGGGTGGCCATGGCTGCGGCGGCGGCGGTGTCGCCTGCGTCGTCCATATTTAACACCGCAAGCGATGAGAGCACGGTGTCTGGCGTATAGAGAAAAATCACTGCCGATACCGTAGTCATGGCCGACACAAAGTAATAGCGGGCGATATCTAAAATGGCAGGCAGGCAAACCGGCACGGTGACGCGGCGGAGTGTTTTCCAGAACGGCACTTTGAGTGATGCGGCTACCGCTTCAAATTCGCTGTCCATTTGCTTAAGCGCGGTGCTGGCCGTGAGATGCGCCGTGGTATAAAAATGCGTGACCGTGCACAGCACTAAGATGCTCATCGTGCCGTACAGCCCATGCAAGGGATTGCTTGGCGCATTAAAGAAAAACACATAGCCCAAACCCAGCACCAAGCCCGGCACGGCCATCGGCAACATCGCTAGCACCCGCAATACGGCCTGTGCCATTGGCGCTGAGCGGAGTTTTTCGTTTAAATAAGCACCGGTAAACACCGTGATTACGCCACAAACCGCCGTCCAAAACGCGAGTTTTAGGCTATTGAAATAAGCCAACCAGCCACCGCCGTCCATTTGTTCGAAATCAAAATGCGCCAGCGTTAAGTTCATATTGTAGGGCCACAGCGTAATCAGCGATGCCGCCACCGCCACGCCCAACATCACCAGCAACCACGTTGCAACGCCACAGCACCAGAGCAAAGCCAAGGCATCACGCAGGGCGGCAGGTTTGGGCACGAGGGGCTGAGCGCGCGAAGTGAGCAAGGCCTTTTGCTGCACCAGATAATCAACCATAAACGACAACACGGCGGGCAAGAGCAGTAGCAAGCCGATCACCGCCCCCTTGGGGAAGTTTTGCTGGCCGATGACTTGCTTATACGCCTCTACCGCCAACACATTAAATTGGCCACCAATCAGCTTTGGCACGCCAAAATCAGTCATCACCAAGGTGAACACCACAAAGCCTGCCGAAATCAAGCCATAGCGCACGGCAGGCAAGGTCACCGTAAACCATTGCCTGATCCGCCCTGCCCCCAAGGATGTAGCCGCTTCATACAGCCGCGCATCGGCAATCGCCAAGGCAGTCAGCAAAATCATTAAGGCATGGGGAAAGGTGTAAAACGCCTCACCCAGCACAATGCCAAGCGGGCCATAAATGCTTACGCCCAGCGGCAGCCAGCTTTTTAATAAGCCCTGATTACCAAATAAATAAACCAGCGAAATCCCAGGTAAAAGCGAAGGCGCAAGCAGCGGAATCAAAGCCAGATAGCGAAACAAGCCCTTACCCGGCATGCGGCTGCGCGTTAAAGCTGCGGCAAATAAATACGCCAGCGGCAGCACAATCAGGGTGGTTGCAATCGACACCCACAGGCTATTGATCACCGCTGGCCAAAAGCTGGCAACGGCGGTGATTTCAATAAAATTAGCCAGCCAAATCCACTCGCCCGTTTGCGATAGCATGGCTTTGCCAAGAATCGCCAATAAGGGGCCAGCCACGCCTAGCAATAGCAACGCAGCAATCAAATAGCTGATGCCCCCCGCCATTCTTTCTGGCAGATCCAGCTTTATACCAAGGCTCATTGCGTGGCTCCTGCGGCAAAAACGCGCAGTTCTTTATGCGGCAAAGTCACGGGGATGCGTTGCTCAATCGATAACTGCAGTACCGCCATTTGATCGCGGCTTAGATCGGCAATCAGCGAGGTGTTCCATTGCGGCACCCACAGGCTAACGCGATAAAAGCCGCCAAGTAATTCAATTTTGCTTACATCCGCTAGCGCCGTATTGGGCTCACGCAATAGCACCGAATCCCAAACCGAGTGCAAACGCACGGCTTCAGGGCGAATAAATAATTCTAAAACCGAGCCCACCGGATGCGGCGGCAGATGCAAGGCATAGAGCTCCGCCCCGCCTACAGCAAGGCACTGATTGCCCAGCACCGTGGCGGGCAGCCAGTTGGATTTACCTACAAAATCTGCCACAAAGCGGCTTTGCGGATGGCTGTAAATTTCTTCAGGCGTGCCAATTTGCTCGATCACGCCGTGGTTCATCACCACAATCCGATCGGCCATGGTGAGCGCTTCATCTTGATCGTGCGTCACCATAATGGTGGTAATGCCGAGACGTTGTTGCAGGCTGCGAATTTCTTTACGCAAATGCTCACGCACCCGCGCATCCAGCGCAGACAGTGGCTCATCCAGCAATAACAACCCAGGTGAAGTAGCCAGTGCGCGCGCCAAAGCCACCCGCTGCTGCTGGCCACCCGATAATTGCGCCGGATATTTTTTTTCTATGCCTGAAAGGCCAATCAACTCCAACAAGCTGCTGACGCGTGCCGCCTTATCGCTGCTCCGACCATTCAGCCCATAAGCGATATTCTCAGCCACGTTTAAATTAGGAAATAAAGCATAAGACTGAAACACAATGCCGTAATCACGCTTGGCCGCAGGCAGGCGAGTAATGTCTTTACCCTCTACCCACATTTCCCCCGCATCGGCCGCTTCAAGGCCTGCAATCAGGCGCAGCAAAGTGGTTTTGCCGCAGCCAGAAGGGCCAAGCAAGCACAGCAACTCCCCTTTTTTTACCGAAAGCGAGATCTGCTTTAACGCGGTAAACGCGCCAAAATATTTAACCAAACCTTCAATCGTTAAATAATCAGCGCTTTGCACGGGGTTTATATCTGTATTTCTATTCATTGATCTTGCCTAATGCGATTGCAAAAAAATCTAGGAGCCTGTCAGACTTAGGCGTCCGTAGCGAAAAAACGCTCGGTTCGAGACAGATTTTGTGCGTTTTTGAGGCGAATAGCTGGCTATTTAACGAAAAAATGCGCGAAATATGGCCGAACCCGACGTTTTTGCAGTAGGACAGTCCTAAGTCTGACAGGCTGCTAGGGGCACGGCATGCCGTGCCCCTACAGAGGGATTAAATCTTATTTTTTTGCTTCCGATTTAGCATCGTAACGACGCGTCCATTCGGCGAGGATTTTGTCGCGATTAGCTGCCGACCAGCGCAGATCTTGCTTAATCAACAGCTGCTCGTAGTTGGCAGGGATATGCGCGTTAGGCTTGGCGACCCCAGGATAGGCCACCACGGCAAAGTTTTTCTCATACAGCTCATTCGCGCTTTTGGAAGCAGACCAATCCGCTAGCTTTTTAGCCGCATCAAGGTTTTTAGTGCCTTTCATAATGGCGGTGGCTTCTACATCCCAACCCAAGCCTTCCTTAGGAAAGATCAGATCCAGCGGCGCGCCGCCGTCTTTAAGCTTGGCTGCACGGTATTCAAAAGAAATGCCAATCGGGAATTCGCCAGCGGCGGCTTGTTTGCAAGGCTTAGAGCCAGAATGCGTGTACTGCGCCATGTTTTCGTGCAGCTTATCCATATAAGCCCAGCCGTCTTTCTCACCAAACATTTTCAGCCACGCCGTTACATCAAAATAACCCGTACCGCTTGAAGCCGGATTAGGCATCACGATCTTGCCTTTGTACTCAGGCTTTAATAAATCTTTCCAGCTTTCCGGTTTTTTTAAGCCCAGCTTGGCGGCTTCTGCGGTATTAAAACAAAGCGTTGCGCCCCATACATCCATCCCTACCCAAGCAGGTGGATTGGCATCATCAACGTATTGCTTAGATAATTTTTCTACGCCTTTAGCCGCATATCCATGCAACATACCTTCTTTTTCTAACACCAGCAGGCTGGTCGCCGCCACACCTAGCACCGCATCGGCAACCGGTGCACTTTTTTCTGCCAGCAATTTAGCCGTGATAATACCGGTTGAATCACGTACCCATTTCAGCTTAATACCTGGGTTTTGCTCTTCAAATTGAGCCTGATAAGACTTAAGTTGATCGGCTTCTAATGCGGTATAAACAGTCAGAGAAGTCTCTGCAAAAGCATGTCCGGCAAGCAGCACGGAAAGCAATACGGCAATACGGGTCATTATTCAATCCTTTCACGAACGGTAAAGTAGCTGGGGAACGTGAAGGATTCTAAGAAAGTTACATTACACTAGCATGACGTCTAGACGAATATTCAATGACGAGGGAGTGAGGCGCTGTTTGCTGCACCCAATGTGCGATAGGGCGTAAGCAAATCGTATGGCGCCATAGGGCTTGAGTAATTTTAAGGGATGTTACGCAGCAGTCATTTTTCAGTGCCTTTGGCACGTTGATTTTGGTGCGCCCCCCCCACAAGCCAACAAAGCAGCTCTGAGTTACAATGCGCGTTTAGCGGCAGGCTCTGCCCTGCCGCGTATTTTTCTGGATTTTGCTATGTCTACGCCCCGCGTGCTGTCTGTTATCCCTCCGATGACGCAGCTCAACACACCCTACCCTTCTACCGCCTATATCACGGGTTTTTTGCGCTCGCGTGATGTGGATGCCGTGCAGGAGGATTTGGCGCTGGCGCTGGTGCTCAGGCTATTTTCTAAGCAAGGTTTGCTCGAGGTTAAAAGCTGTATCGAAGCCATGCCAGCGCGTCAGCGCAGCTTTCAGGTGCAAGCTTTTTATGAGCAGTTTGATCTTTACCTTGCCACCATCAGCCCCGCCATTGCCTTTTTGCAGGGCAGAGACTCCACGGTGGGCCACCGCATTTGCTCGCGCCAATTTTTGCCTGAGGGTTCCCGCTTTGAATCCTTAGATGTATATGTGGACGACGAAGGCGGCGATCCGCTGGCTTGGGCTTTTGGTGCGCTGGGCATGCAAGATCGGGCGCGGCATTTGGCTACGCTGTATCTGAATGATATTTCGGATGTATTACGCGATGCGGTTGATCCACGTTTTGAATTTGTGCGTTATGCCGAATCCCTAGCATCCAGCCAACCCACCTTTGATCCGCTGGCTAAGGCGCTGGGCGAGCCACTCAATCTAGTCGATGCCACGCTGCTAGAATTAACGCTGGCATCGGTTAAAAAGCACGCTCCTACCATCGTACTGGTTTCGGTGCCCTTCCCCGGCGCGGTGTATGCAGCCTTTAGAATTGCTCAGGCGATTAAACAGCATCACCCTGATATCGTGCTGGCGCTAGGCGGCGGCTTTGTGAATACCGAGCTGCGCGAGATGTCCGACCCGCGCGTATTTGATTATTTTGATTATGTGACGCTGGACGATGGCGAGCGCCCGCTACTGGCGCTGCTCGATCATCTTTATGCCAAGCGCAGCCAGCAACGCTTGGTGCGCACCTTTGTTAGAAACGATGGGGTGGTCAAATATATTAACTTTGTCGAGCCAGACATCGCCTTTGCCGAAGTCGGCACCCCCACGTGGGATGGCTTGCCAATTGATCGCTATTTATCTTTATTAGATATGCTCAACCCCATGCACCGGCTGTGGTCAGATGGGCGCTGGAATAAGCTGACGGTGGCGCACGGCTGCTACTGGAAAAAATGCAGCTTTTGCGATGTTAGCCTTGATTACATCTCGCGCTACGACGGCGCATCCGCCGCCACCTTGGTTGATCGTATCGAAGAAATCATTCTAGAGACCGGCCAAACCGGCTTTCACTTTGTTGACGAAGCCGCCCCGCCTAAAGCACTAAAAACACTGGCAGCAGAATTACAAAAGCGCAATCTGGCGATTTCTTGGTGGGGTAATATCCGCTTTGAAAAATCCTTCAGCCCCGAGCTGTGTCAGTCTCTGGCAGATAGCGGCTGTATTGCGATTTCTGGCGGGCTAGAAGTCGCCTCGGATCGATTGCTTACCTTAATGAAAAAAGGTGTATCCATCGATCAAGTAGCCAGAGTGACGCGGGCCTTTACCGATGCCGGCATCTTAGTCCACGCTTACCTGATGTATGGCTTCCCGACCCAAACCGTGCAAGATACCGTGGATGCGCTGGAATACGTGCGTCAGCTGTTTGCCGAGGGCTGCATTCAATCCGGCTTTTTCCACCGCTTTGCCTGCACTGTGCACTCGCCTGTCGGCCAACACCCCGAAGAATACGGCATTGAGCTGCTGCCGCTGCCGGAAGTCACCTTCGCCAAAAACGATGTGGGCTTTATTGACCCCACCGGCGTAGACCACGATGTCCTTGGCGTAGCGCTGAATAAAGCGCTGTACAACTATATGCACGGCATTGGTCTGGATGACGATGTGCGGGTATGGTTTAGCGGAAAAGTGCCACGCACCACCGTGCCAAGAAATAAAATTGCTAAAGCGCTAGCGGCTAAGGGCTAGCCGTTTTACTCGCTTACCCGCAAAATCATCTGCTCATTCTTCAGCGTAATATCAAAGCGCTTAAGAATATTCATGCCTAATAAGACTTCATCGCTCATATTAGGCACGACGCCAACGCTGGCGTTTTCAAACTCAAAGGGGCCAAACTGCAGTTGGGATAAGCGAGATGCATAGCCTTCCACTTCGCCATTGGCTGTTTGGCTTAGCATCGGCTCGCCGCGCTCTAAATTCAAACGCTGCGCCAAAGCCGCATTCAGCGCGATAGTGGTGGCGCCTGTATCGATCAGCATCACTACAGGTTGGCCATTAATACTGCCATTGAGGCGAAAATGCCCGTCTTTAGAACGCTTTAAAACTAAGGTCTGCCCTTGGCCAGCACTCAATGCTATACGCGTATTTGGATTATATTGATGCGCTAAAAAAACATTAAAACCCCAGTAAATTCCCGCCGCCACCACCAGCCATACCATCACAATAGAAAACGTAGAACGCATACCACTCCAGTTAAGAATTTAATTTTGGCTCATCGCTAAGGTAGCCAGCATAACGCAATGTATGCCGCCCAGCCGCTTTAGCCTTATACAGCGCCACATCGGCCGAGCCAATCAAGGCATCCATATCGTCCCCATCGGCCGGATACCACGCCAAGCCAATGCTCATTCCTACTTGCACTAATTGGCCGTCAATCACCACCAACTCATCAAAACTGGCCAAAATACGCTGGCAAATAGTGATTGCGCCTTCTCGGCTAATCGGTGCCGTAAAAATCAAAGCGAATTCATCGCCACCCAAACGCGCCACCGTGTCGCAATGGCGTAGCGCATAATTTAAACGCTGTGCCACCAAATGCAAAAGCTGATCGCCTGCACCATGCCCCATACTATCGTTGATTCGCTTAAAGTGATCTAGATCGACCAAGGCCAAGGCAAATTCACACTGCTGCCTTTGTGCCCAAGTGAATGCTTGCACTAATCGATCTTGAAACATTCTTCTATTTGGCAGGCCCGTTAATGCATCGCTATATGCCATTTCCTCTAGCTTAGTTTGGCTAACACGTAATTGCTGTGAAGTGATTTTATGCATTAATACTTCTACTGATAATTCTTTGGTTCTGAGGCTTACTTTTTCTTCCAAAGAGTTTTTATATTCTTCGGCCTCCAATAAACGTGCTGTTTTTTCTGCAACAGCTACACGTAATGCGGCAGCTTTTTCTCTTTTTAGGCTATTTACTTTTTCAGCCAAGGCTTGAGAAAACAAAATAGCACTCCAAGCACCGGCAATAAAATAAAATTTGGTATTAAATGAATTAGCCTCAATTACGCCTTGAGTCACCATCACTAATAAACCATTACCAACAACAGTTGGCCCCTCGCCTAGCAAATAATATCTTGCCCAGAGTGAGCCTTTAAAGCTTAAATAAATAGACATTAACAATACTGGCGGAAGCCATAATGCACCTGCCCATTGGGTGAATTTTTCTGCCTCAGTAAATCGCCCCAAAGCCACTAAACCAAGCGCAAACAGGTAAACAAGCACTGCTGCATACATAATAAAATCAAACCATTTTTTTTTGCTTATAATTACCCAATAAAGAAATTGCAAATAGTATTGAAAACATCCCCGTAATTGCAACCACAATAGAGGTAATGCCAAAATATTGGTGCAGCTCGGCCAACCCTATCGTCCTCCACCCTAAGGAGCTAATATTCAAAGTAAAAAACATATAACTTATAATAGTAAAAAAATAAATCAAAAAAATACGGTCTTTCAGCCTAAAATATATTAATAAATTATAAATAGCTAAGCCAAGCATGACCCCCATTAAGGCACCATAGAATAGATATTTTTTTAATGCCTTATCGGTCCAATCTTCTAATTGCCAAACTTTTAAGGGGAATATATAAGCGCTATAGCTTGTTGCCCGCCAATAAAGAGTAGTAGACAATTCATGATTAAAATCAAAGGGAAGTAAGTACTGAGGGTTAGTCTCGCTGCGGGTGGTGAGCAGGCTCAGCTTAGTTGATTTTTTAACCGTGTAATTGCCTTTTTCATCGGGAGCATAGAACCATAATTCAGGGGGGGGTAAATAAGGAATAATCAATCCACCAGCGTTTAGACGTGTTTGGCGTTCGCTCAAGTTTTAAACGAAACCAAACTGGATGGTGGATCTGAGCTAAAACAGTACGCCCTTGGCAAGCCGTAAAATCCGCCTTGGAACGGACCTCATCAAAGCTCATTTTTTCAGTGGGATCAATAAAATATTCTAGCTGCCCATTGATTGCACCCCCGCTGCTATTTGCGTTTAAAACCAAAGGTGAAGCAGCCTGATTCGCCATAATCAACGAAGGTAGGCCACACACAAACAAGACAATAAGCAATTTAAGCATATATTGTTATTTTAATACTCTGTTTTATCCAATAATTCATTTTAAAATATTAATATGAAATAATAAATAAAAAACACTAACTAGTAGCAAATTAACAATTACTTACTATTTTAAACGCTAAACAATAGAAATCTGACAAAATAAAACCTGATTATGTCTCTTGCTCATTTTTTGTCGTTTGTCTGAGCATATCAACGTGAATAGAGTTAACTCGTAGGGGCGCTGCTTGCTGCGCCCTCGCTGAAAAGGGCGCAGCAAGCAGCGCCCCTACGTAGCTATTGAAGAAACTTTTTAATGCTTCACATCCCAAAAATCCCCTTTAATAAATCCACCGCATTAGGCGATTTAGGCTTTTCTGATTTTTCACCATCTGGCGCATGCTGCATGGCGGGCATGCCCATCATGCTGGTCGCCATAGATTTCAGCCGAATTTTTGCCGCCCACTGTGGGTTCCATACGGCTTTGGGGTCTTTAGGGCGAGGCGGGTAAGCTAGATTAAGCTCATCGCCATAGGCAATAATGCGCAACATGCCTTGGCCAACGGCTTCTTTGGGCGCTTTGCATTCTGTGCTGCTGGCAGGGAGCAGAACCTTTTCTTTTAGCCAGCGATCAATCGCGGTATTAGGCTGGTAATCCAGCAGGCCAAAGCCGGTATCGGGCAATTCGCTAGAGCTCCAAAACACCATTTCATCTTGATTTTTCATGCTCATGCTAGCCATAAACCACGCTCTTGCTTGCGGCATGGCCTGCCAATTAAACACCACCGCCTGGCCTTCATCGCGCTGCTTTAAATCAATGGCAGGCATTAAATCGTGCTGAGCATCTAGGCTAAATTTTAAGCCATCGGGCACGCCATCCCCGCTAAACTCGTGCTCGCCTTGCAAAGAGGCGCCGTCGCTAATCATGCGGCTATCGCTTTTATTAGGCCAAATTGGGCGGCCCAGCGTACTATGCGCGCCGCGCGTGGTGGCTCGACGGCTTTGAAAAACCTTGGCAAATTCCGCCATGCTGGCCGTTGCCATATCCAGCACATGCGGCTGGCCTTTACGTACCTCGCTACCACAGCCCCAATACAGCAAAATTTTACCCTTAGGCCGCTGAAACTCGGGGGCAGGGGCGGCTTCATCATCGCCTTCAGTGGCGGGAACCGGCTTGCCTTCCTGTGGGCTGAGCAAACTTAAGCTAAGTGCTAGTTGACTAGCGGCAGGTACTTTTTGTATGCCTTCTTGCAGATTCGGGTTTTTGCGCGTGCTTAGCGTTACATCCATCCAGCGCCCCACCTGGCCTGTCTGGGTATTACCAAAGACATTACCGCCCTTGCCTCCCCCAAACATCCCGCCCAATAATCCACCCATTCCGCCTAATCCAACAGGCATCATCGAGCCTGAGTAAGTGGCCAAATCCATCCAAACTTGCGCCACGGGTGGCGTTGCCTTAGGGGGGGTTGCGGCATACGTCAGGCTGGCGCAGCCCAGCACGCACAGATACATGGCACGCATGAAAACCTCGCAAAAGAATAGGAATTGCTCCTAGTTCTAGATGAAAATTAACAGGGTATCCACATATAGTTTGATTGCTGCTGCAACTTAGAGTGGGCACGATTTTGTGCCCACGCGTGGCAATGTTAGCTATTTCCACGTGGGCACAATCGTGCCCACCCTACATTAATATCACCATTTGCCGCCACGGCGACTTTTGCCTACGGGGCTTGGCCGGCGGCTGGTGTTTTGCTTTTGTAGCAGTTGGTCAATTTTCTCTGAAGTGGATTGCATCAAAGATTCGGCCATTTCACCGCTAGGAAAGGTATCCGGCATTCTAAAGCCCAGCCAAGCATAGGCAGAATAGAGCTTGCAGGTGTCTTCTAAATATTGCAGCTCATTGCGCCCGCCTAGGCCATCCATGCGCAGCAGTGGCACGGTTTTGCGCTTGGCTCTGGCTTGCGTCCAGTCTTTGAATGCTGATTCTAGCATGGCAAATTTAGTGGAAATGGGGCAAAGGCTAAACACAAATCTATCGGTAAGCGGCAAGAGCAAGGTATCTAGCCAGCGGGCTTTTTCGATTTGCTCGCTTAAATTGGCCGGTAAGAAAAACTCATCGTGCACATTAATATGCTTGGCAAATAGCTCGAGCAGCGGCTGCAATTTGGTTTCGCCGGTTGCGCCAGAAATCTGCTGCAAATAATCGAGGTTTGGCGATACAAAAAAGCCGGTTGCCGGTAAAGCCTCTATTTTTTGCTTAAGTAGCTCGGCAATCATTTGGTGGGTTTTAGCATCTAAGCCCGCCACAAAGCCCGCTTCATGCTCGCCAAAGCGCCCTGCCCGCCCAGCAATTTGCTTGGCTAGCGATGCGGCAATAGTACCCTCGGCGTAACCATCCCATTTATTGGCGGTGGTAAAAATAATCCGCCTAGCGGGGGTATTGAGGCCCATGCCGATGGCGTCGGTACCAACCACAATTTTGGTGGTGCCATCAATAAATCGCTCGGCCTGTGCTTGGCGCACTTCAGGGGATAAATTGCCGTAAATGGCAGAAACCTTAAAGCCCTGCTCAATCGCCTGATCCCGCCAGTTCAGCACTTCGCGGCGGGAAAAAGCGATCAGCACGTCGCCAGCTTGCAAATTAGATAGCGAGCCTAGCGGTTTTTTCTCCATTTCCAGCGGCGACATACGCTCTAATTTGCGCACTTCCAGCGTGCCGCCTACGCGTTTGACTAGGGATTCAATGGCAGGCTGGGCCTCTAATGCGCCCAGCAAATACACGGTACTGGCCGGTACACCACACACTGCCGCCGTCCAAGCCGCACCACGATCCTGATCTTCTAAAAGCTGAATCTCATCAATCACCGCCACCTCAATCATCCGATTGGGATTAAGCATTTCTACCGTGCTGGCTACGTGAGTGGCTTCTGGGTGCAGCTTTCTTTGCTCGCCGGTAATTAAACTCACCGCCACGCCCGCCTCAGAGAGACGGCGATAGTTTTCTAAAGCCAGCAAGCGTAAAGGGGCCAGATACACACCCGATTTAGCTTTGAGTAAATGCTGCATGGCGGCGTGGGTTTTGCCCGAATTGGTTGGGCCTAAAATAGCAATAAAGTGCCGAGGCATGGCCTGCGCCACGGTAAAGGATTCGGGGTAGAGCGATAAATTGACCGCATTATGGGTTTTATCCTCTTGCCGCGTGGCCGTTTTGCCCAGTTTTTGTGCAGCAATCCGATCCAAGGCCAGTTGGCAGCGAAACCGCGCCAGCTCATATTTAGCCTGAAACGCGGTAAAGGTGCTGCTTGGGTCTAGCTCAAAATCATTGGCAATCGCCAGCACTTGCTCAGCGCAGTGTAATAGCTGCGCCTCAAGCTTGGCGCGGGCCTCATTATTCCAACGCGCTTTGAGCATCTCAAAACGCGCCGCAGCATCCAGCTTGCGCCACTTGCTGGTTTTACCCAAAAAACCTTCATCTGGCACCAGATGATAAGCAATCTGCCGCCCGCCCAGCTCAATCTCCCCCTGCACCGATACGGCATAGCAGCCATCGGTAGTCACCAGCGTGGCGTGATGCAGCTGCAGATAATGATTGATTTGCAAAATGTCTGGGGTGTCGATCAAGGGTTCAGTCATGGCTTCCTACGATAATATAAATGGCGTGCGCCTATAAGCGCCGAAGTATACAGCCTGTAACCCTTGCTGAGGGTCAAGCACGCTCATCCTCCAGCCATTCCCGCCACACGACTAATGCCACATAAAGCAACTGGCCCGATAAACAAACCCACTTTCTGTAGGCAGCAAAAACACCAACCACGCAACAAGCGCTAAACCCATCAGAAAAGCCCCAAGCACTAGCCGCTGTATCACAGGATTACTCGTGAACTCACGCATTGTTAAAATTTGTCGGCTCGAATCACCTCCACATCCTGCAGGTACGCCACCATGGCAAAGTTAGTAAAATAGTGTTCTTGCAAAAACAGCAGCGTACTTTCAGCTTGTGGACGCGGCAAAATCATTTCAACGCGTATATTGGCCGATTTACCCCAAGCGCCATCCCTTAAGCCATGCATGCCTCGGCCACGCGCATCAGATATCGTGTAGGCCTTGATGCCTAATTGCTGAAGATCGCGCAGCAATACCTGCTCCACAGCAGCCTCCGTAATTGCGGTTAGCAGGGTGCGTAGTTCTGTATGGATGGTCATCAAAATGCTCCGTAAAAATGCGTGGCTAAGCGATGATATAAAGGAATCCCAAACACAACATTAAATGGGAAAGTCACGCCTAAAACAGCGGCAAGCGAAATAACCGGATTCGCCTCAGGCACGGCTAAACGCATTGTGGCTGGCACCGCAATGTATGAAGCACTGGCGGCCAAAGTGGCCAGTAAGGTAAGCCCACCCACAGAGAGGCCCAGCAATAAGCCGCAGAACAAACCCAGTGCACCAGAAAACAAGGGCATCAATACGCCAAACGCTAGAATAAAGGCACCGCGTTTTTTAATTTCATCAAACTGGCGGCTCACAATCAGGCCCATTTCTAATAGAAACAATGCCAACACCCCTTTAAATAAATCAAAAAACAGCGGCTTAATGGGTGCTAGCCCTTCTGGCCCCGCAGCCCAACCAATGGCCATCCCACCCAGTAACAACACTACGCCTTTACCTAAAAAAGTTTCATGCGCCAGCTTGCCCCATTGCGTGTCTTTGCCCATACCACGTACCAGCACAATCCCCACCAAAATTGCGGGGATTTCCATCACAGCCAAAAAAATGACCATTTGTGATTCAAATGCAATTTGGCGACTACTTAGCCAATTCACACCCACGGCATAAGTGGCAACGCTGACCGAGCCATAATGCGCAGCCATAGAGGCCGCATCGGCCCTATTTAATCTGCCAAAACCTTTCAGCACAGTAAAACCGATCAAAGTGAGCACCGCACCAAGGCCAATCACTAATGCAAGCTGTGGCAGCAGCGGCAAGATGGGTTGCTGTGCCAGTCCCAACCCGCCTTTTAAACCAATGGCGAGTAATAAAAAAACGGCCAGTGACTCATATAAAGCCGCTGGCAGTTTTAAATCAGAGCGCATAAGTCCTGCAGCAAGTCCAAGTAAGAAAAACATCACCACAACATCAATCATTCACTTATCCCTATTAAAAGCTGGGCAGAAAGCCCAATTGACCATTCCTTCGCGCTTGCAAAAAGAAGCTAGGCCAGCTAGCTTCTTCGCGATAAGCAGCGTAATCAGCGATTACGCGTTAGATATAAGCTAGCCGCCACGCTGCCGCCAATCAATATCCCCACCACCGATAGCGAAACCATAACCGGCATATGGTACCAAGGCATAATCAGCATTTTGGTACCAATAAAGGCCAACACCAGCGCCAAGCCGTATTTAAGTAAATGAAAGCGATCAGCCATATCCGCTAATAAGAAATACAGCGCTCTTAAACCCATAATGGCAAAGATATTAGAGGTAAAAACAATAAATGGATCAGTTGTAATCGCAAAAATAGCCGGAATAGAATCCACCGCAAATACAACATCCGATACTTCTACCAAAATCAGCACTAAAAATAGCGGGGTAAAATAGCGCACGCCATTTTGCATCACGGTAAATTGCTCACCATGATGAGTATCACTCACCCTTAGGTATTTTCTGGCTAATTTAAGTACAGGGTTTTGCGTCATGTCCGGCTCTGAATCCGCCGTAAATAACATTTTTATCCCTGTTGCCAGTAAGAAGAAACCAAAGAAATACAGAATCCAGTTAAATTCACGGACCACCCAGGCACCGGCCAAAATCATGACTGCCCGCATCACAATCGCACCAACTACACCGTAAACCAAGACCCTGCGTTGATATTCTGCGGGCACATTAAAAGCCGAGAAAATCAATAAAAATACAAATACATTATCAACCGAGAGCGATTTTTCAATCACATAGCCGGTAAAAAACTCCAGCGCTTTTCGATCAGCAATCTCCGCGCCTACCGTGCCATTTAAATACCACCACATACCGGCATTAAATAACAGCGCTAAACTAATCCATACCAAGGACCAACTCGCCGCCTCTTTAATACTCACCTTGTGTACTTTACCGCCGCCGAATACAAATAAATCAAGAGCCAGCATCACCAATACAAAGCCAATAAAACTAGCCCACATCCACGGCTCACCGATTGAAACGGCTGCATCCATATCACTCTCCTATTTTATAAAATTAATGCCTTAACTTTAGTGCCAAAATCCGTTCACTGAGCAAGGGATGCGACATAAATAGGCGTTTTACACCAAGCTCAATACTCCCTGCAATTCCAAGTGCAGCTTGCGGCTGCTCTGGGCTAGGTACGCCATTTAAAAATTCCAGAGCGGCAATCATGGCCTCACCCCCCGCTAACCTTACTCCGCTTAAATCGGCTAAAAATTCTATACGCCGCAAAAACCACATTACCGCGAGTGCCGCCAACATCAAACCCATCGCAATCACGGCAATAAACACGGCCACAGTGACCCACTCTTGAAAATGGGGCATGACAAATTGATTGGCAAGAAGATAGGCAAACACCACCACCAAAATATTGGCTAGCCCTTGCATCATAATCAGCCTAGTCATATCCGCATTAGCAATATGGCTAATTTCATGAGCCAGCACCGCCTCTGCTTCATAAGTGGGTAAACGCCACAATAAACCAGAAGAAACAGCGATTAAAGCATGGTGCTTTGATAGCCCTGATGCAAACGCATTGATATCAACCGAATCATAAATAGCCACCGCTGGCCCACGAATACCTGCCAATTTAGCCTGCTTTGCCACCGTAGCAAGCAGCCAAGACTCTGCTGAATTACTGGGGATTTTTAGCGGTTTGGCGGCCAATAATTGCTGCGCTTTGTGCTTTGAAATAGCAAATGCAACAAAGGCAGCACCCAAGTACAGGAAGGCGCAAAACCACACAAAAAGATCAAAGCTTAAAACATTAAAATAAGGCTGTAACGCGCAAATACCGTGCGACAACAACAGTACTAGCACCCCATTACTTAAAAAAAACACACTCAGCCTTTTCATGATCTACTCCTTACATTACCGCTGGCCCTAGGGCCGCTCACCCCAATGGCAAGCGCTTCAATGTAAGCTTACAGGATTTAGCCTTATCACTTTAAATAGCTTAGGAATTGAGTCTGTGAGCGGTCAATCCATGTTTTTCTGACGATTAAAAGCTAAAAATCCACTTGTTAACTTACAAAAACAAAAGACTATTTCTATCAATCTAGGTGAATCAACTGAATATTAATCGACAATCTTATTCAATTAAAACCCATGGGCTTGATATTAACCTTGCACTTCCACAAAGAAAATCAGATTATTATTGATTAATAGTTCGTAAAAAACTGATCATAGAGCCAAGCAGCATGATGAATTACAAACAGCTTTACTATTTTTGGAATGTGGCCAAAGTGGGCAGCATTACGCGTGCCGCCGAACAGCTTCATCTCACCCCGCAAACCATTAGCGGCCAAATATCAGAGTTAGAAACCTCATTAGGTACGGATCTATTTCGCCGCGTAGGCAGGCGCTTGGAGCTCACTTCAGCAGGCAAACTGGCGCAAACGCAGGCCGAAGAAATATTTCAGATTGGCAATCAGCTAGAGCAATCACTAAAAAGTGGCGCAGCTAGCCCTGAATTAGTCTTTAAAGTTGGAGTGGCTGATGCTGTACCCAAATCCATTGCTTACCAGCTTTTAGCCCCGGCGATTACGCTGGCAGAGCCGGTGCGCTTAATTTGCTATGAAGACAAACTGGAGCGCCTTTTTGCCGAGCTGGCCATCCATAAGCTTGATTTGGTGATTGCCGATCAGCCCCTTCCCTCAGAGCTGGGGGTGAAGGGTTATAACCATGCCTTAGGTAAATGTGGCATCGCTTTTTATGCGGTGGCAGAACTTGCTACGCGCTATCGCAGTGGTTTTCCACAATCGCTAAAAGACGCGCCCGTGCTTTTCCCTGGCGATAAAGTAGCGATGCAAGCGCCGCTTTTACGCTGGTTTCAAGAGCAAGGAATTAGCCCAAAAATAGTGGGGCAATTTGACGATAGCGCGCTAATGAAGGCTTTTGGCAAAGCCGGAGCAGGGGTTTTTGCTGCGCCCGCCATTATGGAAGAAGAAATCCTCAGCCAGCACGGAGCCCAATTAATCGGCCATGTTTCAAGCGTACAGGTCAACTATTTTGCCATCTCAGTAGAAAGAAGGCTTAGCCACCCAGCGGTCTTGGCTGTCAGTGAAGCTGCAAGGCGATCGCTATTGATGCAGAAAGGGTAATACTTAAATACTTACAACACCTTGAATCCAAAACTACTTTTAAGTTATGATGCGGCTAGGTCTGCAGTTCACCTAGGCGTCGCCGCTTCATCTTGAAGCACGCTAAACCTGTTATGGCGAAAAATATTTGAAACTTTTGCTTGGCCCGAACCCTAGTGCCAAGCCGTAACGGCGACCAGCGGCAGTCTCAACGACTTCGGCACGACAGGAGAATTCGACCATGTCGCGCACCACCTACCCTTTTTATACCTCTGATATCTCTGCCCTAGCCCGCTCATTAAAGCAGCAATGGGCTGCTGAGCCTACCGCTCCCGGCCATTTACAAATTTTAAATATGCTAGCGCGTGCTGCGGGCTTTAGTAATTTTCAGCATCTGCGCGCCGCCGCAGAAGCACCTGCCCCCTTGCCTGCCAGTACGCAATCTGCGCTAACAAAACGTCTACTCAAGCATTTTGATGAGCAGGGGCGCTTAATTCACTGGCCTAAGAAGTTTTCCGAGCAACGGCACTGCCTATGGCCGGTGTGGGCCAATATTCCGGCAGCAACAGAGATGACAGAAAAGGCTGCCAATGAGTGGATTAAATCTGCAGAAGCCATCGGCGACCATGTGCTGCTGCGCCGCGAATTGGTGAATGACCAGCTCATCACCCGCACCCCCGATTGCCGCGTTTACCAGCGGCTGGAGCAGAGTGTTCCTGAGGAATTAACTGAATTTATGGCCGAAATACAAAAACGTAGAGTCATAACGACCACCTAAACCTTGCTTAGAGCGGCTTAGGCCAAAAACTACCCAAGCCGCTCTATGTTTTGTAGCGAATCAATCCCCTCTTAAAGCCGCTAAATCAGCTGTATTTTGGCAATTGATATTGCCCACCGCCCAATAGCCCTCTGAGAGCCAGCTCCGCGCATATTTATGCACCAGCTCAGGCGTGTATTGCGAATAATCCGCGGCATTACCCACTAAAGAGGCATCAACCAACCAATTCCAAGAGATAAATTCTGCATACTGTATTGGTGAATCCACTCTTTCTTTTTGCGATTTAATTAAAATATTTCGAATATTTTTAATCTCATCCACACTAGGTGTTTCTTTGCGTAAACGAGCTATTTCATCCACGGTTATTTTTGCAGCTTGATCGCATTGCTTAATATCGGTTTGATAATTTAATTTTATCAATAAGCCTTGCCAAGCATTTAACTCGTAATTACTGTAAACCCCATGCGTTTCGCCAGTATTTTCGCGCAAGGCTTGCCAAAGCCGCTGCTGTAATAGCTGGCTCAGAAAATCTGCCATATCGGCACTGGCCGACGTCGCAGGCACTGGAATATAGGCATGCCAGACACGAACGGCTCGCTGCTCCTGCATGGTTTGGTGTAATTCATTGCTTCGGCCATGCGCTAAAGCCTCTGGCTTAAAGCTGCTCAGAGCCTGAGTGGGCAAACTTGCTAAGTATTTTTCAATCCATTGCCTAGTTTGCGCTTGCTTATTTAAACCCGTAAATACAAAGCGAAATGCCAGTGGATTAGCAAATAGGATATTTCTTGCTTCAGCAAAATCTGCAAATGCAGCTTCAAATTGATATTCATGCCAAAAATCAGGATAGGGCCAGTTTTCACCATAGTGCTTTTCATTCAGCCCCATATAGAGCGAACTTGCAGAAGCTTTAGCTTGCTGAAAAGCCAATGCCATACTTTGTTTGTATACCGCCGCATCATCCCTTGGCGCGGTCCATATCAAGTATTGCAATTGCAAGAATTGCTCCAGATCCTGCGCACTGGTTTCCCCCTTCAAACCATGCTGATTAGGGCCAATAAACGGCTGTAGCTGCAATGAAGAGGCAGCAAGCTGCCGTTTTAATTCAACACCGCTCCACTCTCCCAATCCCGCATCTAAAAAATAGTCCGTCAGCGATAAACCGGCTGGGTGGAGTTTCTTGCCTAAGGCCGCCATCCCGCCTATAGATCGGGCAGAAAAACCGATTCTGTCCGTCGTATTTTTAGGGGGAATAGTAAGAACTTCAATCCCATTACTTAATGTAAATAACGTGCCCCCTGTTACGGCATCGATTTGCTCTGCCATAATTTTACCCGGCTGTGGCGGCTTGCTGAGTAGAGGCTTATCGGCCTTTAGCGCCACAATATTTTGCAAGGGCTCAGCCTGCACCGCATCCACAATCTTTTGCGCGGTATTGTCCATAAATAAGGAGAAGCTTGTCACTGCCGGGGGCAAAAGCACGGTTGCTAGCTGATCTGGCAAAAGTAATAATCGTTTTAGCTCGGCTTGCAGATCTTCTGGCTTGATGGCAGCAAATAATATTTTTTGCTGCTGTAGCGAGCCTGCTAAATCTCTGGCTGATTCACCGTATTGCACATGCATTTGCAAGCGCGAGGCCCAGTCAAGATGATTAAGCTGAGTGGGTCGCAATTTTTGCCATTTAGCAAAGGTGTTATCCAGCTCTTGCTGAGTAAAGCCAAAGCGTTTTGCTCTTTCAAATTCACGGTACAAGGCCTGCAAAGCCTCTTTCATTTGCTTGTCTTTAACCGTCACAGAAAAACTAAATTCGGTTTGCCGTGTGGGTAAGCTTGCACCATGACCATTAATCCAACTGGCCTCTAAGATTGGGCTATTGCCCGTTTGAATCAGCAGACGTTGATAGAGTAAATCCCCCAGTAAGCTACGCTTAAACTGAGCTAATTCAGTGTCCACATCCCCATTCAACTCTGCAGGTAAAATCCAGCCCCAGCCTACCACTGGATGCGAAACACTCCACACATCTCGGTGGCTAAAAAAACGTAATCCAGCGCTTTCAGCAGGAAGAGGATAGCCATTGGGTAGATCGCCCTTCACCACGCCAGCGAACAGCACTTTAATGTTTTCTTCAACAGCCTGTGGCTTCACATCCCCAGCCACCAACACCGTCATCCGCTGAGCCTGATACTCGCGCTGATAAAAGGCTTTGATCTTGGCCAAGGGGATATTTTTAACGATATCTGCATCCCCCATCGCCAGCTGCTTGTGATAATCCTCTTTGGGATACATGGCTTTCAACAAAGATTGATAAAAATCTGTACTCCACTGGCTTTGACGCCCTTCATCCAGCACCACCTCGCGTTCTAGCTCTAATTCCGCCGCATCTAGCTCAATGCCAGCCGCCCAATCGGCTAATAATTGCAAGGCCTGTGGCGCGGCATCGCTAGCCACACTGATCTGATAAATCGTTCTTTCATTCGAGGTGAAGGCATTAAAATCACTGCCAATGCGCATGCCTTGGCTTTCTAAAAAAGCTTTCAGTTGCTGCGGGGAAAAATGCTTGGTACGGCGAAACGCCATATGCTCTAGCAAATGCGCCACGCCACGCTCTTCTTTGGCCTCGCTCATCGAGCCCGCATTTACAATTAGCCGCAATTCAACCTTACCGGCAGGCAAAGCATTTGGCTTTATATAATAATTTAAGCCATTGGCCAGTTGCCCATGACGGATATCTGCCGCCAACACAGGAAGCTGCTCTATTTTATTGCCCGCCGCAGATGCAAGCGCATTTAAGAGCAATAGCAGGCACAAACTGACTGTATTTTTCAAGAAAACCACCCAATGCTTTCAGAGGGTGCAAATATTACGGCAGCCATTAAAAACAATCAATTCTCATTCAAAACTTATCATCGCGCCTATTTTGGCTAAGTACCTTTTTGCAAGCAGGCTCAGCAGCTCCCTAGCAAGGCCGCAAGCCAACTGGCTAAAGACGGTTGCTGATTAGTCATTTACTCGCCCTCAAAGACTTTAAGCGTAGCCCATCAACTTAAGCAATATGCCATTCGTAGGGCGAGTGAAACCCGCGAGCGATGCTAAAAAACGCGGCTTGCACCCGCCATACGATGTTTTAATACTTGCAATAGATAGATCTAAATTGATCGCTTAGCGTTTAACGATCCACAGTGCCCTTACAAAGCCGCGAATCAACGGGTGGTTTAAAACTTACTGGTCTAGCCCGCCCATGCACAGGTATTTCATGACTAAATAATCATCCATGCCGTAATGAGAGCCTTCGCGGCCTAAGCCCGATTGCTTAACGCCTCCAAATGGAGCAACTTCATTGGAAATAAGGCCGGTGTTAATCCCCACCATGCCGTACTCCAAGGCTTCGGCCACGCGCCAAACGCGGCCAATATCGCGGCTATAAAAATAGCTGGCCAAGCCAAACTCGCTATCATTGGCCATTGCGATCACTTCAGCATCGCTATGAAAACGAAATAAAGGCGCTAATGGGCCAAAAGTTTCTTCTTTGGCCACCAACATGCTGCTATCTACTCCAGCGAGCACCGTTGGCTCAAAAAAAGTATGCCCCAGTGCATGGCGCTTACCGCCTAATAGTAGGCTTGCTCCTTTTTGCAGTGCATCGGCAATATGCATTTCTATTTTTGCGACCGCCGCTTCATTAATTAACGGGCCTTGATCCACGCCTGGCTCTATCCCATTACCCACTTTAAGGCGGCTGACCGCAGCCACTAATTTGGTGGCAAACGCATCGTAAACGCGATCATGCACATACAGGCGATTAGCACAGACGCAGGTTTGCCCCGCATTTCTATATTTAGATGCCATCGCCCCCTGCACGGCGGCATCCAGATCGGCATCTTCAAACACAATAAAAGGGGCGTTTCCGCCTAGCTCTAAAGACAGCTTTTTGATGGTTGGGGCGCTTTGTGCCATTAAAATACGCCCTACTTGGGTAGAGCCGGTAAAGCTGAGTTTGCGCACCAGCGGGTTACTCGTCATCTCCTCACCAATTTCGCGTGGCTTGCCAGTAAGTACATTGAGCACCCCCGCAGGAATCCCCGCACGCTCGGCCAATACTGCTAGCGCTAGGGCAGAAAGCGGTGTGCTTTCTGCTGGCTTAATAATCATGGTGCAGCCGGCAGCCAAGGCAGGGCCCGCTTTACGGGTAATCATGGCCGCAGGGAAATTCCACGGTGTAATGGCAGCACATACCCCAATCGGCTCTTTAATCACCAAGAGGCGTTTATCTGCAGCAGGCGTTTGTAAGGTATCGCCACAGACGCGCTTGCCTTCTTCTGCAAACCATTCAATAAAAGACGCCGCATAGCCAATCTCGCCCCGTGACTCCGCCAAAGGCTTGCCCTGCTCGGCGGTCATGATTGCGGCTAAGTCATCGGTGTTTTCAACCATCAACTCAAACCAGCGCCTTAGCAAGCCACTGCGCTCCTTAGCCGTTTTTTTACGCCAACCCGCCCAAGCCACATGGGCCGCAGCGATCCCCGCCTGCGTTTCTAGGCGGCCCATATTGGGCACATAGGCAATCAACTCGCCGCTTGCAGGGTTATGCACAGCAAAGCGGCTTCCATCTAAAGCATCTTGCCAAACACCATTGATAAATGCCTGCTGGCGGAGTAGATCTGCATCTTTTAGCTTCAACATTAGGTTTCCTTATGCTTATTAACTGATGTTACGCAGCAAGATCAAAAAATACGTAATCCACTAGAAACACAAAAAGCACGAACAGATACCGCATCATTTTTACTACTTATGTCTCTTTCTCAAACAAAGCCATGAATATGTTGTAGGGGCGCTGCTTGCTGCGCCCTGTTCAGCGAGGGCGCAGCAAGCAGCGCCCCTACGCGTTAGCAGAATTGGCATTGATCTTCTCAGACCAACAACAAAAAATAAGCAAGAGACATAAAAGGTTATTCTTTTTATTTATTTTAATAATTATATTTAATCACTACTACACCATAAGTTATCGTGTATCACGACAATCAGCAGCGTCCTTCCTGCGTAGGCGGGAATCCAGCGACGCTGATGGATCCCCGACAAAAACACTCGGGGATGATGCTTTTTTAGCCCGTTTAAAATACAAGAAAATTTAGCTTGGAGTACTTATCAAATGGTTAATGATTTATTCATTGACGCATCAAGCTAAAAAACAGAGGGAGATTATCCTTGTTTAACCCATTTTTTTCGTGCATTTAGTGTTTTTCGTGGATAAATCGTCTTTGTGCGTCACATCCCTTGTTAAGTTTAAAATTTCACCACGGTGCTCAGCAGCGCTTGCTCAAGAATATCCAGCCCTTCATTGAGCAAGGCATCGCTGATGGTAAGTGGAAACAAAAAGCGAATCACATTGCCATAGCTGCCACAGATCAATAAGAGCAAACCGTTTTCTAGCGCCTTGGCCTGTACTTGCTGGGCAAATGCCACATCGGCACTGCCATCGCGGATAAACTCCACTCCCACCATCGCCCCCAAGCCTCTCACCTCGGCGATGTGCGGCACGCGCTCACGTAAGCCGTTTAAACGCGTTTTGACGGCCGCACCCAAGATATTGGCCCGCTCGCAGAGTTGTTCTTCTTCGATAATATCCAGCACGGCATGGGCCGCAGCCACCGCAATCGGATTACCCGCGTAAGTGCCGCCTAAGCCACCAGGATTGGGGGCATCCATGATTTCGGCGCGGCCACAAACGGCAGATAAGGGCATACCACCGGCTAAACCTTTCGCCATGGTGATTAAATCCGCCTCTACATCGTAATGTTCCATTGCAAATAATTTGCCAGTGCGTGCAAAGCCGGTTTGCACCTCATCGGCAATCAGCAAGATGCCGTGCTCATCGCAGAGCTGGCGTAAGGCATGCATCAGTTCTGCAGGGGCCACATAAAAGCCGCCCTCGCCTTGCTCTGGCTCGATGATGATGGCCGCCACACGGCTAGGCTCGATATCAGCCTTAAATAATTGGCTGAGCGCTTGTAAGGTGTCTGCAACGCTTACGCCATGCAGGGAATTGGGGAAAGGCAGGTGATAAACATCACCAGGAAAGGGGCCAAAGCCTGCTTTATAAGGGGAGACTTTGCCAGTCAGCGCCATGCCCATCATGGTACGCCCATGAAAACCGCCATGAAACGCAATAATCCCCGTGCGGCCAGTGGCAACCCGCGCAATTTTTACCGCGTTTTCTACCGCCTCTGCGCCTGTAGTAAAAAACGCGGTTTTCTTGGCGTGCGTGCCAGGTGTGGCCCGATTAATCCGTTCGGCAAGCTCTACATACGAGGCATAGGGCATCACTTGATACGCCGTATGGGTAAAGCGCTCGAGCTGTGCCTGCATCGCAGCGATCACTTTAGGGTGGCGATGCCCCGTATTGGTCACCGCAATCCCCGCCGCAAAATCAATATAGCGGCGGCCTTCTACATCCCACAGCTCGGCGTTCTCCGCTCGATCGGCATAGATCGCACACATCACCCCCACACCACGGGGAGTGGCTTGGTTTTTCCTTTCCTGCAACGATGCATTGCTCAACATAGCTTTCATCCTCTGCTTTATTTAGAAAGTTTGATTGCAATATAGCGCGTACTTAGCCCCATGCTGCAGGGGTGTTACCTGTATGTATGTCGTCAGCCTCTGGGCCTGATTCATCCAGCCATGCCCCATCCTATCGCCAACGGTAATGTCTATGCAAAAAGGACGCAGCTCTCTGCGTCCTTTTTGGTGATTTTTGTAGCAATGTTTGATATCAGTTAAGTACGGATGTTACGCAGCGATCAACCTAAAAAAGTCTAAATTTAGCGCCTGCTTTTCTCTGTGAAACTCCGTGTTCTCTGTGGTTCAAGATTTGGGTTTTGCCTGCGTAACATCAGTTAAGCATCACGCCCCAATCAACACTCCACAATATTTACCGGCAATTCAATCATATTAATGGCTAGGCCACCACGGGCGGTTTCTTTGTATTTGGTATTCATATCGCGGCCGGTGTCACGCATGGTTTTGATGACTCGATCCAGCGATACAAAGTGCTGGCCGTCACCGCGTAGCGCCATGCGGGCGGCGTTGATCGCTTTGATGGATGCCATGGCATTGCGCTCAATACACGGCACTTGTACCAAGCCACCTACTGGATCGCAAGTTAGGCCTAGATTGTGCTCCATGCCAATCTCGGCCGCGTTTTCGACTTGCTCGGGCGTGCCACCTAGCACTTCGGCCAAGGCACCTGCCGCCATAGAACAAGCCGAGCCCACTTCACCCTGACAACCTACTTCGGCACCAGAGATCGATGCGTTAAGCTTAAACAAAATACCAATCGCACCGGCAGTTAGAAAGAATCGCACAATGCCGTCATCCGTCGGATTGGGCGTAAAGCGGGCGTAATAGTGCATGACGGCAGGAACAATCCCTGCGGCCCCATTGGTAGGGGCGGTGACCACACGGCCACCACCGGCGTTTTCTTCATTCACCGCCAGCGCGTATAAATTCACCCAGTCCAGCACCGTTAGCGGATCACGCAACGCGGCTTCGGGGGATGCCAGCAGCTTTTGGTACATATCAGCGGCGCGACGTTTTACTTTTAGCCCACCAGGTAAAATGCCCTCATGCTCGCAGCCGCGTTTAACACAGGCTTGCATCACCGCCCAGATTTCTAGCAAACCAGCGCGAATTTCATCTTCGGTGCGCCAAGCCAGCTCGTTCTCTAGCATGATTTGGCTGATGTTTTTGCCATGGCGCTCACACAGCGCTAATAGCTCGGCTCCACTCTTAAATGGGTGCTTTAGCTCAGTGACGCCTGGCGGGTTAAAGCCAGCATCCACGGCCGCTTCATCCACTACAAAGCCACCACCCACCGAGTAATAAGCGCGCTTAGATAGGCTCTGTCCTTCTGCATCAAAGGCCTCAAAAATCATGCCGTTTGGGTGAAAAGGCAGGGTTTTTCGCTTATGCAAGATCAGATGCTCGGCTTCAACAAAAGCAACACCGTGCTTGCCCAGCAAGTTGAGTACGCGGCCTTCGCGGATCGCGGCCACCATCTCATCCACCTTATCGGTATCCACAAGACGGGGGGATTCGCCTTGTAAGCCTAATAAAACGGCGATGTCCGAGCCGTGGCCCTTGCCGGTGGCCCCTAGGGAGCCAAATAACTCGCTTTTTACTTTACTCACTTTTTCAAGCAGGCCGTCTTTCTCTAAGCGGCGAGCAAAGGTGCGCGCAGCACGCATCGGGCCTACGGTGTGTGAGCTGGATGGCCCAAGGCCAATTTTAAATAAATCGAAAACGCTGATAGCCATTTTGAGTATCTCTGGTGGTTCCTACGCAGCCCCATTTCAATATGGGAATCTCACTGACAAGCAGTGCGCGTAAGGTAACGGTTTATAAGTATATTTTTAGTTTGAGCTAGATAAGCGCTTATCGTTCAATCTGAAACAGCAGGCTGAATGGCTTAATCATCCAGCACATATCATCACGGCTCTTTATAAATCTTAAATGGGGAAGTACAGCAGAGTTAAGCGGGCGATAGCAGTTGACAAGGGTGCCCGCTCAGCGCTGGCTGAGCGATGCCCCTCTGTCCGTTTGCCTGAGAGATTGCGGCGCGACGTGTCGGCCATGCTTCTTCGGCGAGGCATTTAAGCCTACTCTCCAGAGTGCTCTGGTTTTGTTTAGATCGCGTCACAATCTATTCCAACAAAACCTAGCCATGACAGTTCTTTTGCCTGAGAGTTTTCTGGGCGATTCCCCTTCGGCGCTACGCCGCTTGCAGCTTACTGATGCAAGCCATAAATCTGGCACAGTCTCTCCTGTCATCGCTGTGGATATTCCCACCTAGCTGCGCCAATCTAGTCAAGCTTGCGCAAGCTGTCAATTCACGATTAGCCCTAGATCATCATCAACAATAAATTATAATAAGCCTGAGTGAGGGCTTTGCAAGATAAGCCCACATCATGGTGTAAATATCCTGCAATAAAGTTTAAATTTCATAGAGATTACAGGCAAAAAAGAGCAGGCCAAAGCCTGCTCTTTTTTAATCAGCGCAATGCTCTCACTTACTGAGCCAGCACCTTCACCACGCGTTTAGTGTTCCACAACACCGCCTGCCCAGCATCTACCCCAGCAATACTAATCACATAGGATTGTCCTGCTGTTTTTTTCGGTAGCGATAAACGCACCGTTTGCGGCGTGCCATAGGCATAAACGGTTTTTGTTTCAAATAGCTGATCATCCACATAAACCTTTACGTGTTCTGTTTCAGCTACCTGAATATCCAGCGTTCCCGCAGCATCTTTCACCGTAATCACATCCGCAACGGGGCTTAAGAACTGAAAGCTAGATTTGCTCACCGGCTTAGCCAATAAATCCGCCGCAATTTTATCAAACTGGGTTTGATCACCATTACTTAAATCACTTAAGACCCGCGGTACATTCACGTCAGCTTGGCAACCGTAGTCTTCAATAATGGTATTCGGGTTATAACCACCGCGCACTGATTGACGCCAAGACACACGCATGGATACCCCACCTGGCAGCGGCTTAAACCAGTTCGGGCCTAATTCTGCAAAAAAGCCGTGCTCCAGCACATTGGCACCGCCCGCCCCAGTGGCTGGGTCTTCCCCATAGATTGTGGCCGCGCCGTTATCTTGCATCTGGCAAGTAAACAAATCGGTTGCCGAATAGCTGCGGGCATTGGCTAATACCCCCACCGGTTTGTAATAAGCCTGACCCAATGCATTGGCTTCTGCCGGTGAAGTAAATACCCCTGTTTTGCTATAGGTATTTTTAGTTTTAGCTGCGTCATTAATCAGCTTTACCCACTCTGGCCAATACTGTCTGAAATCATCTTGATTCAAGAACTGATTATTAAGCTTGGTATTTAATAGGCGTGCCGAGCTAGTCGTGGCTTTACCTGGCTTAAATAGCTGCGGTAATTTATCTGCATAGCTGATATACCCGCCGCCATTGCTGCGGACATCCACCACCAATGCATCCGTTTTAGCCAGCTGATTGCGCAATAAACCGGCAATAATTTCTACAGCTTGATCGGGGTTTTGCGGCACAAAGCTGCTGATATTAATATAGCCAAGCTGCTTATCGCCCTTAGGGACAATAGACCATGTAATAGTTGGCTCTGAGGTGGGATACTTAATAAAACCCTGAGTATCATCCGCTGCCGTATTGCGGCTAACAAACTGATTATATTGTTCCTGATATTTTTCTACGCTTTGCGAAAAAGCCTGATCTTTTAATGCTTTTGCCGCTGCCGTAGTAGTGGCTTTAGGCTGCAAGGCAGCATCGTCATATTGCACCAGCCACGGCAAATCAATTGAATAGATTTCACCTGTTTTAGCCGAGCGTAATTTAATTAAAACTCGATCATTTTCTGGAGGCACATTAGATGATTGTGAAACCAACGTCATTTTCTGAATAGCACGGGAAAAACCGCCATATAGATTAGCCCCAGCACCACTAATCACCACTTTATTTACCGCCTGTTTAATGGGCAGCCCACCGTATTCAAGCACTTGATCGCCTACTTCAGGCTTTCTTATTGAAGACAACAAGGCATCAAAATAGCGTGGATAAACACGATCAATGCGCACTTCATTTTGCTCTGCACCCTGGGTGGTACGGGCAAAATTAATCGGCAAAAAGCTTAAAAATGCCGCGTGTGGTAGAGGAAAATTATAATTTAGATGCAAATCACGCTGATTCAAAAAAATCTGGCTTAACTTGGTATGTAATTGTGCAGTGCTTAATTTATCCAAATTATTAATCACCTGCTGTACTGCATCAGCCGGATTAACGTGGCCCTTATTCCAATCGGGGTTATTGCCATAATAAAGATCTTTTGCATAGCGATTAACATATAAATCGCGCAGCAATAACTGAGCCTGCTCAGCCAACACCTGTTTATCATTTCTGCTTAATTCTTCAAACTTGATTTCTGAACGGATATTCGATAAAAAATCATTTCTAAATTCTGCGTGCGCAAAGGCAGACATCATTGCCAATGCAATCGTTGCAACTTTAATTAGCTTCATGGTTTTTCCTGCTTCAGATGAAATGAGGGTTAACAGTTCACAAGCTCAGTACCGTGGTTTTTTATGACAATACAGTATTTCAACACTGACACATACTGTCAACAATCTTCTAAAAAATGGCATAAAAAACCTGTCTCATCCGTAATACATATCGTTATTAGTCATTGATCTTATTATATTTTTTATTTTTAATATTTTAAAAAAACCAACACAAAACAAACATAACAGCATTATATTTATTACAAAAAACAAAACCAGAAAAATAAAACAATCCAATTTAATATAAAGTAATAAACATAAGATCTAAAAAAACATGCTTCACTTGAACATAAAGCAAGGCCAATCTGCATCCGTCACCAAGGTGGTGTAAACACTTATCCATAAGTAGTCATTGTTTAAATAGTACTTTTATTCAAAAAAAAATTTTAATTAATATTTTAGATACCGCAAAAAAAATATCTTATTTTACAAAAAACACAAGACGATAAGCAGCACTAGCCCTTTGCAAAAGAGCTAGTGCTTAGATTCCATTTATTTCAGATTAGTTTTTAGTCGATTGATCTTGGCGCGATAGGCGGGCTTAGTGCGCTTACATCAATCCTCACGCCATTTCAGCTTATCGTGCAAGCTGACTACCTCACCAATAATAATCAAGGCTGGCGGCTTAATGCCGCGCTCGGCCACACGCTGCGGTAGGTTGCTTAGAGTGCCCACCACCACACGCTGCTTAGCCAGCGTTGCGTTTTCGACCATCGCAGCGGGAGTGTCTGGATTCCTACCGTGCTTTATTAATTGTTGGCAAATTTTTTCTAGCTGCGCCACGCCCATATACACTACCACCGTTTCCGTGGGGCTAACCAAACGAGGCCAATCGAGCTCCACCTCACCATCACGGCGATGGCCGGTGACAAAAGTCACCGATTGCGCGTAATCCCTGTGGGTGAGCGGAATACCGGCGTAGCACGATGCCCCCGCCGCCGAGGTAATGCCCGGCACTACTTCAAAGGCAATGCCTGCGGCAGCAAGCTCTTCGATCTCTTCGCCGCCACGGCCAAAAATAAATGGATCGCCACCTTTTAAGCGCAAAACTTTTTTACCTTGCTGGGCATAGCGCACCAAAAGCTGGTTTATTTCTTCTTGCGGCACGGCATGGTTATTGGATTTTTTCCCTACATAAACCCGCTCGGCATCACGGCGAACCATTTCTAAAATAGGCGCAGAAACCAGATTATCGTACAGCACCACATCGGCTTGCTGCATTAAGCGTAAGGCTCTAAAGGTCAGTAAATCAGGATTACCCGGCCCACAGCCTACTAAATACACCGCACCTTGTAAGGGGGCATCGGCATCGGCCTTAATCGAATCGCTTAATGCCTGACGCGCTGCTGCATGTTGGCCAGCAAACACCATATCTGGGATAGGCCCGGCGAGAGTTTTTTCCCAAAATTGCTTACGAGCATCTGTGCTTGACAGGGTGTTTTTAACTTCATCTCTAAAATCAGCCGCCATTTGGGCTAAATCGCCGTAGCCATGTGGGATAAGCGCCTCAAGCTGGGTGCGTAATTGCCGCGCCAGCACCGGCACGCCACCCGAGGTAGAAATAGCAATCATCAGTGGTGATCGATCAACAATAGCAGGGGTAATAAAACGGCAGCTAGCGGGATCATCCACCGCATTCACTAAAATACCGCGCGCCTCACAGGCCTCAAAAATATGACGATTAACCTCTTCATTATTAGTGGCAGCAATAACTAGTCTTACATTTTGCAGTTGTGCTTCACAAAAACGAGCGGCCAAATAGATTAATTTCCCCGCAACGGCAGCGCTCGCCAACTCTTCACAGAGCTGTGGGGCGACCACCGTGATTTTCCCACCCGCAGCGGCCAGCAAGCGAACTTTGCGCGCAGCCACATCACCACCACCAATAATCAAGCAATTTTGCTCGTGTAAATTTAAAAAAAGTGGGAAGTAATTCATACTCAAGTAACCTTAAATTCTATTTGGCAGTAGTTTGAGCTAGTCTTTCTGCATTTGCAAAATCACATTCAGCTATAGATATGATCTAAATCAAATATAGAAAGCCGTATCTCATGTTTACTGACAGCAAACAAACATGCTGCCTGTATTTTATTGACTACTCAGGAGTTATAATATGAAAAAAGTGATTTTCTTGTTCAGCCTATTTATTGTAAGCAGCGCCTATGCCGTCGCCCCAGCTGATTTAGCCAAAGCCAAAAACTGCTTCGCCTGTCATGCAACCGATAAAAAACTCATTGGCCCTTCCTATAAAGACGTTGCCGCCAAGTACAAAGGCGATGCCAGTGCCGCAGGAAAACTGGCAGATAAAATCAAAAAAGGCGGTAGTGGTGTTTGGGGTGCCATGCCTATGCCGCCTAATACCGTAAGCGATGCCGAAGCAAAAGATTTGGCGAAATGGGTACTAAGTATTAAGTAATTACCCATATTACGCACAACATCTCACGTCCACGAAAAACACTCAATGCACGAAAAAACCGACAAAAATGCATCGTCTCTGCTCGATTTATTCTTCATCAGGGTATTTTTTTTGCTTTACATTCTAAGGGATTGATTAGGCGTTTTATGGTTTAAATACAGCAAAAATTGCTCGCAAAGTGGCATCTACCCGTGATTTTTGTGTATTTCGTGAACGGCTTGTTTTGTGATCTCGCTGGGTAACACCAAGTGTGTTAGCAGCAAACATCATGCCAACGTATTCATATGTCAACGGCAAGATCAAATAGAATAAATGGGTAATTTACCTGCTACTGCATATCAATAGATCACGCTAAACTTCGGCATTCTGAGCATCCCCGCTCATTTAAACCCCCGCTCTGAGTTTATCTAGACGGGGGTCATTTTTTTGCTTTATGTAACCAAGCACAAAATATGACTATATTTAATTTATTTAACGAGATTGCTCCATGCGTATCATTTTAATTCCTTTCCTTTTATTGCCCCTCATGGCTCATGCAACTGTGCTCAGCCCTAGCGCAGCGATTAGTGCTATCGGCGGGCAGCGCATGCTAACCCAACGCATTGTGAAAGCCTATTGCCAGCAAGGTCGAGGGATTCAAAGCGATGCTGCAAAATTACAAATTAGCTCGTCTATTACACAGTTCTCTGCTCAGCTAAGTAATCTTTTGGAAAGCGCAACAGCACCAGAAAGTATTGAAACAGTAAAAAAACAAGAAACACAGTGGCAAAACATGCGCACACTCGCGCTTACTCCACCCAAGCCAGAAACAGCCAAGCAGCTGGATGATATTGCCGAAGTGATGCAATACGATGCAGGTGAGTTGGCAAAACGCCTAGAAGCAAGCTTCGGCAAGCCGCAGGGCAAATTGATTCGCATTGCGGGCCGTCAGCGCATGCTCAGCCAGCGCCTTGCTAAAACTGCTTGTTTGCAAACCTGGGGCAAGCAAAACCCAGCATTAAAACAACAGCAAGCTCAGGCTCAAAAAGAGTTTTCCGCTGGCCTGCTTACCTTGCGTGCATCCCCGCAAAATACCCCCTCCATTATCAAGCAGCTCGATCTAGCGCAAATGCAATGGGTGTTTTTAGAGAACGCGCTGAGTGGGCTAGATAGTGATGCAGATAAAAACATCGCCAGCACTAGCGAACGTTTATTAGAAGTCATGGATAAGATAGCAGGTCAGTACGAAAAAATGGGCAACTAAGCCATTGCAATGAGGCTACTTAAATGCAAAGGCAGTTTGTTGTAAACAAAGTGCTTAGCCGCTTTTACAAGTGGCTAAGCCGATATCGCCAAAGTGCTGTGTGGGTAATCATTCTGACCATAATGCGTGGCCAGCTTTTGCGCGGAGGGGCTGCGTTTGGCGATTTCCATTTGAGCGGTTTGTGCCATTGTGGCGGCCTCTGCAGCAATAGCGCGATCCGCCCCGCTAGGATCTGCTGGGGCTAAAGCCGCCGCTTGAATTATTCTAGCCTTACTTAATGTTTCTTCTGGTGTCCGGCCTGGGCTAACATCAATTTTTACCTCCCCTCCCACCGCATATTGCTTTCCATCTGGCCCTGTCTCCATCGAATAAGTTGCACCGCTAGTGGCTAAGCCCCCCGCTGCACCAAGGTGCGCTTGCTCGTGTTGGCGCACCTCTCTATCCCGCTTAGCTAGTTTTTCTATCGTGGCAAGCTCTGCATCACTTAATGGCTCCCCATTTGCTTTGGTTTGCGTATTTGCCGTTTTAGTTTTGCTGGCAGACTCCCCCAGTGCCGCCAAAGTTTGAACTTTGGGCGGTGGAGATGCAGCAGAAAAAACTCCGGCTATATTGCTCATGATCCGTCAATCACTTATGCGATATAGATAATTATACCACCCTCAAATCGAAAGAAAACCATCCGCCTATCTGTATTCTCTTGTGTTTATTTAAAATTTTTGGTTCTGAAATACACATGGTTCAAAGTGAAATTGATGCGCCAATAAAGCCATCTGCTCGCAAAAAGCGGTTAATCCTGCCAAGTTATTATAGGTTTTTATGCCACTCGACCTCTTGCTGCTGCATCAGGCTGTGCCACTGCTGGCGCATGGCAGAGAGAAATGCAGGGGGCGCTCCGGCAAAATCCTTTTCATCGGCATAGCAGCCTGGTAAAGGCAGCTCATCAAAGCCACCGGTTTTTTTGCTGTTAAGCAGAGCTTGCTGGCTGTTGCGGCTGCAATCAGCAAGTAGTGGTGTACCCGACAGCTGGCCGGTATCTGCATCCCGCCAGGTTACACCGAAACGGTCTGTGCCCCGCAATCCGTATTTAGCCTTGCCTGCATGCAAAATAAGCTTGTAATTAGAAGGGCTAACATCACTAGTGCAGGTCTGCCTATAAGCAACGATGGTTTCCATAACACCATCACCATCCAAATCAGCCACGTGGGTAGCGGCTAGATCAAACTCGGCCGCCACATCAAACATGCACTGCTCCACCCCATCCTTCAGCAACCATAAGCGCCTTGGTTTATCGCCACTGAGTAAATAATGTGCCGCGTAGACATGAGCATCACGTACGTCATCAGATCCATCTTTAGAGGGCTGAAAATCACCCTCAGCCTGACTAAGCAGCAGCAAATTATCACCACTTTTATCTTGCCAACGTAATGCCTGCCGCAGCTTCCCTTGGATGCTGATCCCAGCGGGAATGGCTTTCACTTCAGTTGGCAATCCAAGTGGGGCAGAAGCATGGCTACTATCCGCCTGCACTGGCTGGCTGGGTTGCTTGCAGGCCGTCAAAGCCAACAGCGCTGCCGCTAATAAAAATCGCATCTAGGTATTCTCTTTTTGACAAAAATAATTACTCATGCTTTCACAATCCTTTATCAAAAAATGACTTTTATTGCATTTTACGCAAGACCTAGCAAAACCACGCATATCTCCACTCAGTAAACATCTACGTCACTTAATATTCTAAATAATTATATAAATCTAATTTTAAATTCTTTTTAAAGCTTTAAGCCATCAGGCATGATGCATTCATTGCAGTTAATTACCAAATTCTGAATCTTAAAGCAAAGATTCACCCAAGTTTAAAATAAAACTTTATGCGGGAAAAAACATGAAACGCTCACTTTTACTAGCACTTATTCTTACAACTATTACTGGGCCAGCATTGGCCGATAAGCTCGATGACATTAAAAAAGCCGGTGTTTTACGCGTAGCAGCATTTGATAGCAACCCACCCTTTGGCTTTGTCAACGAGACAACACGTCAGCTGGCTGGCTTTGATGTGGAAATCGCTCAGGCTATTGCCAAAAAGCTGGGCGTAAAACTGGAGCTACTGGCGACTAATCCGGCTAATCGCATTCCTTTACTCACCGCAAATAAAGTGGATTTGGTTGCGGCAAACTTTACGGTCACCGAAGAGCGCCGTAAGCAGGTTGAATTCAGCACCCCTTATTTTGCCACTGGGCAAAAGTTTATCGCCAGAAAAGGCGTACTAAAAACCCCTGAAGACATCGCCAAACTGCGCATCGGCGTAGATAAAGGCACCACGCAAGAAACTCTGCTGCGCGAAAAATACCCTAGCACACCAGTGGTGGCTTATGACGACACGCCTTTGGCTTTCACCGCGCTGCGTAATGGCAATGTACAAGCCATTACCCAAGATGACGCCAAGCTGCTGGCATTGCTGGCCAATGCGCCGGACAAAACTAAATACGAGATTTCCCCTTTTGCATTAACGCGTGAATATCAGGCTATTGGCATCCCGCGTGGCGAAGAGCGCCTGAGCAAAGAGGTGAATGACGCTTTGCTGGAGCTAGAGAAGTCTGGTCAGGCAAAGAAGATTTACGATCATTGGTTTGGCCCCAAAAGCCGCGCAGCCCTACCGCGTGATTTTAAGATTGGTGACAAAGTTTAAAGTGATTCCCCCTCCCTGCTTTGCTGCTGCTCAGTGGGCAGATGAGGAACAAGTTTTTGTGTAGGTGTAGTAAAGGCCGTGTGAGTGTGGATGTAGTTGTTGTACCGCACAAACGCAGCTTGTTTTAGACATTGTTTTATCTCCTGGTATCGACATTCTCGACTTTTAGCGCAAGGGCTTGCCCTTGCGCATTTTTTATTGGAGTAAGGGAAATGAATCCCCCCGCATGGCTGGGCAATGGCTGGCTAGATTGGCCGCATATTCTGACGCTGGGCCAAGGCTTGCTGATTACTTTATTACTCTCTAGCACCGTGATCTTTACTGGCACTGTATTAGGCGTGCTGCTAGGCATTGCACGCCATCAATTAAAGAGCCGAATTTTGGCGCTGCCGCATCAGCTGATCCTTAATATTCCGCTACTGGTGCAAGTGCTGTTTTGGTATTTTGCTGTGGGCTCGCTACTGCCTGAAAGCTGGATGCTATGGCTGAATAGCCCGCATGTGCTTTGGCAGGCAGGGGATTTATTTCTAGGCTTGCCCTCGTTTGAATTTATGGCGGCATGGGTGGCTTTATCGCTCTACGCTATGGCGTTTATTGCCGAAGATATTCGCTCTGGCATGAATGCCGTAAGCCAAGGCCAGTGGAATGCGGGCCGAGCTTTGGGGCTGAGCCCCCTAGATGTTTTACGCTGGGTGATTTGGCCGCAGGCGATTAAAACCGCATGGCCGCCGCTCTTGGGGCAATGGCTTAATACCATTAAAAATACCTCGCTCACCATGGCGATCGGCGTGATGGAGCTCTCTTATCGCTCACGCCAGATCGACGCCCAAACCCTGCTGACATTCCAAGCTTTTGCCGTGGCTAGCGTGTTTTACGTGCTGCTGATTGTGCTGGTGCAGCGCACTTTAGCAGGCCCCGTGGCTGTACCGTTACGGAGGTGGGCATGAATACGGATGTGATTAGCAATAATTTGCTGTTCTTTTTGGTTGGCGCGTGGCCCAACGGCCCGCTGGGTGGCATCGCCCTCACCTTGATTCTGGCCTCTAGCGCCGCCATCCTCGCCAGTGTTTTAGGCTTAGTCTGGGGCATTAGCCTCACGCTCAGCCAAGGCTGGCTGCGGCGGATATTGCTGGCTGTTTGCGAGCTGCTGCGCGCTATCCCCGTTTTGCTGCTAATTTTTTGGTGTTACTTCTTACTACCGATTGCCTTTGGCATCGATATCCCTGGCGTGCTCACCGTGATTGCCGCGCTGTCCTTAGTTTCTGGCGCATATCTGGCTTACACCGTGCAATCGGGCATACGCGCCGTGCCAGATGGCCAGTGGGAAGCCGCTCACGCCAGCGGTTTAAATCGCTATCAAGTCTTAAGCCTCGTCATCCTGCCGCAAGCCTTAAGAATTGTGCAGCCATCCTTTGTGAATCAGTGGGTAGTGCTGGTGAAAGACACCTCACTGGCCTATATCGTTGGCGTCGCCGAATTTACCTTCGTCGCCAGCCAAGTAAACAGCCGCGAACAAGTCTACCCGCTGGAAGTCTTCGGCTTTATCGCCCTGGTGTACCTGCTGCTCTGCACCGCCGTGCAATGGCTGGGGAAGAGAGTGCTGGCTAAGCGTTTGGCGGCTTAGCTATGCCAAGAAGTAGCTTATTTAAGCTTGCATTTAGGCAAGTGATTTTTGCACCCTAGTTCTAGTATTACCTACAGGCGAAACAGCATTGTTTTGCCTGTTTCCTTTTGTAATGCCCCCCACCTCCCCTTAAAGCCCAATCCTATCAACTTAGCAATAAGCCATGTTTGCCACGTAATGACAAACATTGAATCATCGTAGTGCGGGTGAAACCCGTGTATTTTTCAGCATCGCTCGCGGGTTCCACCCGCACTACGAAAAACATTTCCTTACGTTGATAGGATTTCCTCAACGTCCCCCATCGCGACTTCCACCTGCCATTTCCACTAGCCCTCAAATTTCCACTTTGTAGTGGAAATAAAACAGGTACAAAGCGCATCCCAGATTGCTTACGATGAGTCATCGAATTAATCACAGCTGGCTATGACGGGCTTGGGAGACAACATGGGTGAAGTTACAGAAGTAAGCGAGGTAGAGATTCAGGCTTTGGCAGAGCGGGTGCTGGGGCAGATTACTGAACTGCTGGAGGCAGAAAACAAATACCTCAGCGATGTGCAGCAAATGAAGATGGATTCGCATATCAAGGCGATGGCGCGGCGCTCTTTAACCGGTGAGGGTTTGCCTGATTTTGATGCCGATTTGTTCGACGAAATTTCGGTCCCTGCGATGCGGCTATCCGAAACGGTAACTGCAATGTTTGGCAATTTACCAAACAAGGAAGCGCTGCTGTTATCAATTCATTTTGAAGTGGCAAAGAATAAATAACGTCCATCTCCGCGCAATAAGCACTTCATTAAAAAGGAATTAAAAATGACTCAAATCACCGTGGTAATTGGCGATCGTTTAGGTAAAGGCCAAAAAGTGGGTGCTGGTGTTGAATTGGCAGAGGGGCGTGCGGTGGTGATTCCAGGTATGGCTGCTGATATGAAGCTAGGCGATGTAATGAAGGCTGAAAACGCGCAGCTGGGTATTTCATTTTGCGGTAGCGGCGGAGCCGGGGCAATTACGGCGCAGACCAAGCATGGCTATAAAGCGAAATACGGCATGCGCTCGGTTGAAGAAGGCATTACTGCGATTGAAGAAGGCTACATCGTCCTAGGCTTTGGCTTTATGGATAAGGAAGAGCTGGGCCAGCGCCTTGTTGTGGCTTATCAGAAAAAGTACGGCAATTAAATGAAAGAACACTTCCAGAGCAAGGTGATTGTGAGCGGCATGGGCAACAGCAAGGACAAGGCCTTTGCCGATGCGCTATCCCAAGTGCAGCGTGCCGTGATGGCAGGCAGCCAAAAGGTGTTGCTGCGTATCGAGCCGCAAGATGTGCTGGTGCTAAAGGCTGAGGAGGCTCAAAGGAAGGAGCGATTTTTATTCTTGTTTTTGCCGCGGATTCGCTCGCATTACAAAGTGCAGCTGGAAGTCAGCGTGAGTGTGACGGCGATTGATACCAATCAGGTGTCTTTTACTGCTCACCCATCCAAGTCCTAAGAGGAAGGCCGTATGTTGCTGATGATATTGATGAAGTCGCTGGTGATTGGTGGCTTGGTTGGTTTTGCTGTTGGAGCGGGGGCTGCACGGATGTTTCATGCGCCAACGGCACAGGGGATTGGGGCATTTCGTACTTTAGGCGAGCTTAATTCTTGTGAGGGCGATGCGGCTTCGCATTTCTCCTTTGGCTTGGGTTTCTTTTTTAATGCTTGGGCTTCTTCTGTGGCCGCTGGGGCGTTTACTCAGGATGTGGATCACCGCGTGATTCCACATTGGGGTGCTGCGGCGCTGATGAGCAAAAATCCAAATCTTGCCGAAACCCTGCACAACCCTAGAAAAATGGCGCTGGCCTGTGGCTTGATCGGCATGGCGGTGGTGGCCTTTTTAAATACGACGGCCTCGGCAGTGCCGCCTTCTTTACAAGTGACCGCCATTAAAGTCTTGGTGCCTGCGGCCAATATGCTGGTCAATATCATCATGCCAGTGATTTTTTGGCTAGCAGCGATTGAAGCGGGTAAGCGCTCAGGCTTTTGGGGGACGATTTTTGGTGGTTTGGCACAGCTCATTATGGGCAATGCCGTGCCGGGCCTAGTGCTGGGCATCTTGATTGGTAAAGGCGTTGATGATGGTGGCTGGAACAAAATCACCAAATCAATGATGTTTAGCGTGGTGATGCTGTTTGTATTAAGCGCCTTCTTCCGTGGCTTTGATTTAAAAATGATTCAATCCTTCCATTTAGCCATACCGGCTTGGTATGAGCTGCTGCACGCCACGCTGAAGCCTTAAGGAGACAAAAATGACTGAACTGACTAAAGAAGAAGTACAGGCTAATTTCTGGTTCGCCGATTGGAGTTTTCCTTTTTTTGTAGGCTTGCTTTCAGCGGGGGTATTTGCCGGAACGCATATGTATTACGTCTACGGCATTGGCGCATTCAATGAAGTGGCTTTTGTTTCGATGCTGCGTGCGGGAATGGATACCGGCGTTTATGGCGCGGTGGCGGCCTTTGGGGCGAGCTTTTTATTTGCACGGATTATTGAAGGTGCGCTGGTGGGTATTTTAGATATCGGCGGCGCGATTATGACCGGCGTGGGTCTAGGTATTCCCGCCATGTTTTTGGGCGCAGGCGTGACTTATCCGCTGGATAACTTTTTTGCCGCGCTTGCCACAGGCATGGTGATTGGCTGCGCCATTGGCGGGATTATTATTTTAGCGCGCAAGTTTACCGTGAACCAATCCAATTCAACCTTTGGTGCCGATGTGATGATGGGGGCGGGTAATTCATCCGGGCGATTTTTAGGGCCCTTGATCATTATCACGGCCATTGGCGCATCAATCCCCATTGGTGTGGGTTCTTTAATCGGCGCATTAGCATTCTACCTCTGGGGCAAGCCTATTACTGGCGGCGCTATTTTAGGCGCGATGTTATTTGGCTCGGTGTTTCCGGTGGCGATTGTTTGATTTACTGATTTGCTGCTGGGAAACCCAAATCTTGAACCACGGAGGCCACAGAGAACACGGAGTTTCACGGAGAAAAACAGCTATTCGCAGGTCGGGTGAAACTCCATATGCACTAACCAGTTTGCTTTTGAATTAGCAAACAATGAAACAACGTAATGGCCACGCTCTTTGCATAGGGCTTTTTAAAGTCCCCTTGAAACACGCCGGAGCGAGGAACAAGCGGGGCGGGGTTTCGGCCAGGGAGCGAGGAACGAGCGAATCCCGCCTGCCGCCGACTCGATTGTCCGCAGCGCAGGGGCCTTCGTGTTTCGTGGGGTCGCCTTCTTTGGCTTCGTTTCTTGGCGAAGCAAGAAAGGAAGGCCCCTGCGGTGGCTACCGCTCCAAAATCAACGTGCCGAAGGCACTAAGAAGGTCTTTTTGACTTTGGTTAGCGCAGGGTGCAACCCGCGTACTTTTCAGTATTGCTCGGCGGGTTTTACCCGCCCTACGAAAGACACTGCAGGCGTTGGCTCAGCTTGGATGCGGTATAAGCAGCAAAAAAAAAGGAATCCCATGTTTGATTTAATCATCCGTCGTGCAGTGAGCCCCACAGACGATGCCATTTTTGATATTGCGATGAAGGACGGCAAGATTGCGGCCATTGGCCAGATCAATGCCCAAGCTCGTCAAACTATGGATTTAAAAGGTCAGTTTTATGCCAGCGCAGGCTGGATTGATGGCCATGTGCATTGCTATTCGGCCTCCCCTATTTATAACGATCAGCCAGATTTAGTCGGTATTGCAGGTGGCGTGACCACGGTGGTGGATGCAGGTAGTTGTGGGGCCAATGATATTGCGCATTTTTATCAGCTGGCGCAGGACTGCCAAACCGAGGTGCGGGCTTTATTGAATATTTCACGTATCGGTTTGGTCACTCAGCACGAGCTGGCTGATTTGGCTGATATTGATGCGGCCGCCGCCAGCCAGGCGATTGGCCAATTCCCAGATTTTATTGTTGGCTTAAAAGCGCGTTTAAGCGCAAGCGTGGTGGGTGGCAATGGGATTATCCCTTTGCAAATGGCCAAGGCGATTCAGCAAAAACATCGCCATCTGCCGCTGATGGTGCATGTGGGCAATACCCCGCCCGATTTGGATGATATTGCCGAGCTACTCGATGAGGGCGATATTTTAACCCACTGCTATAACAGCAAACCTAATCGCATTCTGAATACCGAAGGAGTAGTACGGCCCAGTATCTATCGGGCGATGAAGCGCGGTGTTTGCCTAGATGTGGGGCATGGCGGGGCGAGCTTTAGTTTTGCGGTGGCAAGGCAAGCGATTGCTCAGGGTATTTTGCCGAACACGATTAGCTCGGATATTTACTGCCGCAACCGCATCGCTGGCCCGGTCTATGGCTTGGCCCCGGTGATGGCAAAGTTTCTGTCTTTGGGTATGAGCCTCGCGCAGGTCATTAACTGCGTAACTGCCCATGCGGCTAAGGCGCTTAATTTGCCTAGTAAAGGTCAACTTGCTGTTGGCTTTGATGCTGATATTTCGATTTTTGCTCTGGATAAAACGCCCAATACCCAGCGTGATTGTGAGGGCGAATCGCTTATTTCTGATCACCAACTCAGGCCTTTGGCAGCGATTGTCGCAGCTAAGGTATTTTTGACTGAAGAAGGAAAAAAAGCTCATGTCTTCGATTTATAAAAAGTACCAACTTAAGCCGGTAATTAACGCTTCTGGGCGGATGACTATTCTGGGCGTGTCTACCCCGCAGCCTGAAGTGGTGGCGGCGGTTAATCTGGGGCTCAATCATTATTTCGAGATGCAAGATTTAGTCGATAAAACCGGTACATATATTGCGGGTTTGCTGGGGGTAGAAAGCGCGGTGGTGGTGTCTTGCGCGTCCGCCGGAATCGCTCAGGCGGTGGCCGCTGTAATTATTAAAGACGATGCAGATTTGCTGCTTAATTTACATGCCAAGCCTATTCATGGCCCTTGCGAGATTGTGCTGGCAAAAGGCCATAACGTGAATTACGGCGCGCCAATAGCGACGATGGTGGCGCTTGGCGGCGGCAAGGTGGTTGAGGCGGGCTGGGCCAATGAGTGCTCGGCTGAGCAGTTGGCTGCGGTGATTACGCCCAATACCGCCGCGATTTTATATATTAAATCGCACCATACCGTGCAAAAAAGTATGTTGAGCGTGGCAGAAGCGGTGGCTGTAGCTAAAAACCATGGCCTGCCTTTGATTGTGGATGCTGCTGCTGAAGAAGATTTGCGTCTTTATTATCAGCTTGGCGCAGATTTGGTGATTTACAGCGGCGCAAAAGCCATCGAAGGCCCGTCCAGCGGCCTAGTGCTGGGCCGTGAGCAGTATGTGGCTTGGGTTAAAAAGCAGGGCAAAGGTATTGGCCGCGCGATGAAGGTTGGCAAAGAAGGCATTTTGGGCCTGACTTGCGCCATCGAAAGCTATCTATTGCGGGAGAAAGAAAGCGGCGAGCAAATGGTCGCCAAAATGCAGCCCTTTATTGCGGCGCTCAACGAGATTCATGGCATTAGCGCCAAAGTGGTTTGGGATGGCGCAGGGCGTGATATTGCCCGTACAGAAATATCCTTTGATCAGGCCGCTTTGGGCCGCAGCGCCGTCGAAATGGTGGCCGCGCTTAAAGGTGGCCCTATCGCTATTTATTTCCGAGAGTACAAAGCTAATGAGGGCAAGGTTGAGGTGGATGTGCGCAGCGTCAGTGACAGCCAGCTTGTCACCATTAGCGAGCAGATTCAGCAATTATTAAAGGAAAAATCACTATGCAATTAAGCCAATTAAGCCCAAATTTTTATCGTGATCGTGTGTGTTTAAATGTTTTAGGCGGTACTAAGCAAAATGCTGTAGATATTTATCAGGCCGCAGAGGGTGCAGTGGTGGTGGGCTTACTTTCTAAAAACTACCCCGATGTAGCCAGTGCCGTTGAAGATATGCAGGCCTATGCCCAATTGATTAAGAATGCGATTTCTGTGGGCCTAGGAGCAGGCGATCCTAGGCAATCAGCGATGGTGAATGAGATCAGCCGCCAGATTCAGCCACAGCATATTAACCAAGTTTTCACCGGCGTTGGCCCCGCCCGTGCCCTTGTTGGCCAAGATAATACGGTGGTGAATGGCTTAATCTCCCCTACCGGCCAAGTTGGCATGGTAAAAATCTCTACTGGCCCTTTAAGTAGCCAGCAGGCAGATGGCATTGTGCCGGTTGCCACCGCCATTGCCATGCTGAAAGATATGGGCGGCAATTCGGTAAAGTATTTCTCAATGGACGGCCTGAAATACCGCGATGAATATATCGCCGTGGCCAAAGCCTGCGCGGCCAATGATTTCTGGTTAGAGCCCACCGGTGGAATTGATCTGCAAAATTTCGAAGAAATCCTCAGCATCGCGCTGGACGCTGGGGTAACAAAAATCATCCCCCATATCTATAGCTCGATTATCGACAAAGCCAGCGGCAACACCCGCCCAGAAGATGTGGCCACTTTGCTGGCAATGGTGAAGGCAAAGCTGGGCTAAGTGCGCGGCTGTATTCGTAGGGCGGGTGAAACCCGCGGGCTTTCTAGTTTGGCTCGCGGGTTGAACTTCATACGCGCTAACTAGTTTGTTTTTGTATTAGCAGACAACAACAAAAACGTAATGACCACGCTTTCAGCACGGGGCTTAAATCCCCCTTGAAGCACGCCGAAGCGAGGAATAAGCTGCTCGGGGTTTCGAAAAAGGGGTAGCGAGGCAGCGAGCGAGCAGCCTTTTTCGCCGAGCTGATTATCCGCAGTGAGGGGTTTTCGTGCTGGTCGGGGCGGCCTTCTTTGCTTACTTTCTTGGCCGTTCAAGAAAGTGAGTCCCACGCGGGGGAATCCCGCACCTAAATCAACGTGCCGAAGGCACTAAAAAGATCTTTTTGTATTTTGCTTAGCGCACATGAGCTGCAACCCGCGTATTTTTCAGCATCGCTCGCGGGTTTCACCCGCCCTACATGCACTGTATGGGAGTGGTTTAACTCGATGTACATAGCGTAAAAGCTTACGATGCAGCCCAGAAACTTACTAAAGCGAGCATTGTCTCACTCTGTTCACTTCGTGCTGATTCAGGCGATTTTGATTGATCGATTTATGGTGAGCTTCTTGTGGCGAAGAAGCTGCGCCTTGCTGGGGTCAAGGTCATTATGGTTCGTTTTCCTTATAAGCGTCTGGCTTTGCTTTATCGTACTTTGCAGGCAGAAACGCTGCCGCAGGATGAGCTGGCGCGTCGGTTTTCGGTGTCTACGCGCACGGTGCGCACTGATATTACGGCGCTGAATGAGACTTTACTCGAGCATGGTGCGCAATTTGTTTTGCAGCGCGGTGAAGGCTATGTGCTCAGTATTCATAATGAAGAGCGCTTTGCCCAGCTCACTTTAAGCCATCAATCAAGCAAAGCGTTGCCACGTACCGCAGGCGAGCGGGTTCAATATTTATTGATGCGCTTTCTGACTTCCGCCTATGCACTTAAATTACAAAATCTAGCGGATTCTTGGTATGTAAACCGCGCGGTGCTACAAATTGATATGGCGGAGGTGCGCAGCCAGCTTGCCCACTACCAATTAAGCATCGAAACTCGGCCGCATTACGGTATGAAGCTGATGGGTAAAGAATCAGCGATTCGAGTGTGCTTAAGCGATTTACTCTGCCAGCTTCACCGTGAAGAAAACCACCATCCGCTGCTGGCGAGTGATCCGGTTTTGGCCAATGCTTCTATAAGGTTTGTGAGCGCTTTGCAGCGTTTACTTGCACATAGTACGGTGCGCTTAACGGATGAAGGCTTTCATTTTCTGAGCCAATATTGTGCCGTAGCAAGCAAAAGAATTAGTGATGGTTTCCCCATCGAAGAGCGATCGAAAGAAGAAGTTAGCCATGAGATTGCAGCCATTGCCAGTGAATTGGTGGCAGAGCTAAAGCAAATCACTCTCTGCGAATTATCGTGTGCTGAACAGCACTTTTTAGCCATTAATATTGCCGCACGCAGTATGCAAGGTAGCTTGCCAGATACGATTAATGCCGACGATGCTGATGCGCTAGTTAGCTATATTCTGGATTATATCAATCACCATTATCACTATGATTTGCGCCACGATAGCCGTTTGCGCTTGGATTTGCTCACCCACGTTAAAACCATGATGACGCGTTTACGCTATCAAATTAATTTACCCAATCCCGTACTGACCGATATCAAGCAGCATTACGCTTTGGCTTATGACTTTACTCTGAGCGCCGTTTCCAGCTGGGCCAAGCACACGGCTTATCAAGTGAATGAAAATGAAATTGGCTATTTGGTGCTACATATTGGCGTGGGGCTGGAGCGGCATTATCAAATTGCCTTTGTCTGCCGCCCGCAAGCCTTGTTGGTCTGCGATATGGGTAATTCGACCACGCGAATGATCGAAGCCATGTTGCAGCGAAAATTTCCACAGGTGTTGCTGAGCAAATCAATATCGCAGCAAGATTATTACGCCTTAGATGGGATAGCTGACGACTTTGTGATCTCTACCCAACCCTTAGAAAGCAAAGGAAAACCTGTGATTGTGCTGTCGCCGTTTCCAAGCGAGTTTCAGCTAGAGCAATTGGCTAAAACGGTGGAAATCAACCGCACCCATCCTTATATGCTTGATCGCTATTTTGATGCCAACCACTTTTTGCGCATTGATGAGCCCATCTCTCAAGATGAATTATTTCAGCGCCTTTGCCAGCAATTAGAGCAAGAGGGAATCGTGAATCAAGATTTCTATCCTTCAGTGGCCGAGCGCGAAGCGATTTTATCTACGATTCAAGGCAATGGCATTGCCGTGCCTCATTCCTTAGGCCTACTTGCCAAGCGTTCCGTGGTGTACACCGTGCTCGCCCCGCAGGGCATTTCATGGGGGGATGGCGCAGAGGCTTCGGTGATTTTCTTACTAGCAATTAGCAAAGAAGATTACGAAGAAGCCATGACAATTTATGACTTATTTATCTCTTTAATCAGAGAGTGCGCTAGTGCGCGTTTGCTGGAGTGTATGGATTTTGCTGAATTTAAGGCCACTGCAATTCGCACTTTAAAAGCGCATTAAGGGCAATCACCCAGCGAAATTTACCCAACAACTCCCCGCCCTTCTCGTTATTCCAAAAACAGCGATCCAAAATATTGCAGCTCTGCTGCTAAATTAAATACAGCAAATACTTGCGTTTTATCCTCTACCGTAAACCAAAGAGAAGACACAAAGAGATCTTTGATCTTCGCCTCATGAGGGCTAATACATTTATTTGAATGCCCAGCTTACACTTTCAACAACATCTCTCGCCCTGGCAGCCATCTATCCAGATGCGCTAAGGCGGTAGCGGCATCGTTTGCCAGCAAGTCTTCTGCAACCAAGCGCGCTTCTTCGAGTAAATCGGCGTCTTTTTCTAAATCGGCAAAGCGCAGCATGGGCACGCCAGATTGCCTTACACCGGCCAACTCGCCCGGCCCACGGATTTCCATATCCTGACGGGCAATTTCAAAGCCGTCGGTATTTTCATAAATCACCCGTAAGCGCGCCTTGGCCAGCTCACCCAGCGGGGTGGTATAAAGCAAGACGCACAGCGAGGCATGCGCGCCACGCCCTACTCGTCCCCTTAGCTGATGCAATTGCGACAAGCCCATACGCTCGGCGTGCTCAATCACCATCAGGCTGGCATTGGGCACATCCACGCCGACTTCGATCACCGTGGTGGCAACTAGTACTTGCACTTCGTTTCTTAAAAATGCCGCCATCACCTCGGCTTTTTCGGCGGTTTTCATACGCCCGTGGACTAGGCCCACGGCGATATCTTCTAGCTCTTCGGATAATTGCTGGTGGGTATCCACGGCGGTTTGTAATTGCAGCGCTTCAGATTCCTCAATCAGCGGGCAGACCCAATACACCTGACGGCCCTCTTCAACCTTGGCGGCAATACGCTGAATGATTTCATCTCGGCGTGCATCGCTGATTAACTTAGTGACAATCGGCGTACGCCCTGGTGGCAGTTCGTCAATCACGCTCACATCCAGATCGGCGTAGTAGCTCATGGCGAGCGTGCGTGGGATGGGCGTGGCGCTCATCATGAGCTGATGCGGGCTACCGCCTTTTTCACGCAGCGCCAATCTTTGCGCTACGCCAAAGCGATGCTGCTCATCCACAATCGCCAGCCCTAACTTAGCAAAGGTGACGCTGGCCTGAAAAATAGCGTGCGTGCCCACCACCAGCGGCGCGGTGCCCAGTGCGGCGTCTTCAATAGCTAGCCGCTTGGCTTTTGCCCCCAAAGAGCCCGCCAGCCACACCACCTTGATGCCCAGCGGCGCAAACCATGCGGATAATTTATTAAAATGCTGCTCGGCCAGAATCTCGGTCGGGGCCATCAGTGCCACCTGATAGCCCGATTCAATCGCCTGACACGCCGCCAACGCCGCCACAATGGTTTTGCCCGAGCCGACATCGCCTTGCAACAGCCGCTGCATAGGGTGAGGCTGGTTTAAATCATGGGTAATTTCTTTTAAAACTTTGCCCTGAGCACCGGTCAAGGCAAACGGCAAACTCGCCAGCAAACTTGCCGCCAGCTCACCTTTGGGCGCAATCACCGGTGCGGTACGCTCGCGCCTTGCGGCATGGGCTGTGCGCAGGCTGAGCTGCTGGGCCAGCAGCTCGTCAAACTTCAGCCGCTGCCAAGCGGGGTGGGTGCGTTCAGTCAGTAAGATATTCGGGATATCTGGCGTAGGGGCATGTAATAGCTGCACGCTAGATGAAAAATCCGGCAGATCCAGCGGCCCAAGCACTCGCTCTGGCAGGGTATCGGCTAAGTTGCAATGCTTTAAAGCTAGGCGAATCAGCTTGGCTAATTGCAGCTGGTTTAAACCCGCCGTGGTTGGGTAAATGGGCGTCAGTGCTTCGTTCAGGCCCTGCTCATTAGCTGCGCGTATTTTGGGGTGCACCATTTCATCGCCCAAAAATCCACGGCGGATTTCACCATAAAGGCGCACCGTTTTACCTACCGCCAGCTGCTTGGCTACGCTGGGATAAAAATTAAGCAAGCGCACCGAGATGGTTCCAGATGCATCGCTTACCCGAGCAATCAGCTGCTTACGCGGCTTATATTGCACCTCGCAGGATTCAACCGTGCCCTCTAGCAACACCGATTGCCCCATCGGCGCATCGCGCATGGGGTAAAGGTGGGTTTCGTCTTCGTAGCGCAAGGGCAGATGCAGCACCAGATCAAACGGGCGCAACAGCCCTAATTTGGTGAGACGAGTTTTAAGTGCTTCAGGTAGCGCAGCCAGATCCATATCTTTGAACGATCGTTCGATTGAACGCTACTTTAGGGCATAAGTGGCGTAAGGGAAAGGGTAGATGTGGAGTTTATGCAAACAAGCCCTTATTTTTAGGCTTAACTTGGTGAGGCTTGAGCCACAAACGGCAGAATCATTTCAAAGATGGCCCCTTCGCCTTCTGGGCTGATCACGCTGATGCTGCCACCTAGCACCGAGTAAATAATGTTGTAGCTAATGTGTAAACCTAGGCCACTGCCGCCCTGCCCTAGTTGCGTGGTAAAAAATGGCTCAAAGATACGATCAATATGATCACTACTGATACCACGGCCATTGTCTTTAAAGATTACTTTGACGTGGCTTTCATTGATGGCATTAGCTTGTATGCTCATCAAACCATGCTTACGCCCTTCTAAGCCATGCACAATCGCGTTGATAATCAGATTACTCAGCACTTGGCCAAATGCGCCTGGGTAGCTATTCATTTGCAGGCCGTCAGCAATATCGAGCTTTAGCTCGTGGCCTGCGCCGCGAATACGGCTGCCTAGCATCAGCGCCACGTCTTCGCATTCGGTACGTAAATCAAATGATCGCTGCTGATCCGAGGTTTGATCAACGGCGAGTTGTTTAAAACTAGTAATCAAACTAGCGGCTTTTTGTAGGCAACGGATAAGCAGGCTCGATGATTCTTCGGCGCTGAGGCAATAGCGTTCTAAATCAGAGCGGCGCACGCCACCTTGCTTGATTTGCCGCAAAAAACGCTCGCTATCATCACTAATGGTGCTGGCTACTAATAAGCTATTGCCGATCGGGGTATTCAACTCGTGCGCCACCCCTGCCACGAGGGAGCCAAGCGAGGCGAGTTTTTCTCTTTGAATCAGCTCGCCCTGTGTTTGGCGCAAATCACTGAGTGCGCGATCAGCTAAGCTTTGCGAGGCTTCAGCCGCAGCGTAAGCCGCCGCATTATCTAGCGCAATTGCACCATAGGCGCAAAGCGCTAAAAAGATGGATAACTCACGCTCACCATAAGCATGCAGAGTGGGTGTTTGAATCGACATCACCCCCAGCAAGCGCTCCCCCACCATCAGTGGTGCAAACAATAAGCTCATCGTGGCCACCGTACCTGGAATCAGCGTGGCATCTTGATGATCTGGCTCTAAATGCACGAGCTGTACCTGTTTTTCCCGCGCGCAACGCGCCGCCTTAGAGCTAGGGTGGGCTAAAGGCGTTTTTTCACCATAGATCAGCTGCTCGCTTTCCATGCCAAACACAAAATGTAAGACCGGCTCATGGTCATCTAATAAAAACACCACAAAGCTACTGACATCTAGTAACTGAGACACATGACGATGCAAGGCGGTAAACACGGCATGGGCATTCAGATTTGCGGTGATCTCTCGGCCAATTTGTCCCAGCACTTCTAAGGTGGCGCTGGTTTCTTGCAGCGCAGCAGCAATTTGCCGATGATGGGCGGTTTCGGCATGTGCACGCTCTACCTCATGGCGAATTTGCATGGCCAAGGCACGCTTTTCTACTTCAATTGAATGCGTTTTTTTATAAATAGCCGCCGCAGTCAGGCTGTAATCATAGGCCGCAGGGTAGTCACCACATACGGCATAGGCCGCCGCAATTTGGGTAAATAATTCAGGGGAGATTGCATAACTCTCAATCCGAGTCGCCACATCCAGCGCTTGGTGTAGATAATGCAAGCTAGCGCTTGGCTTAGTCATGCCGATGGGTGCGGGTAAATCAGCCTGAGTATAGATTTGTGCCAGCACCCATAAGGCCTTAATCTGCACATCGGCATTACCACGCTCAATGGCCAATTGCAAAGTGGCCTCCGCCTTGCTACGAGCCTCGTCTAAGCGGCCTAATTTAAATAGCGCGCTAGCCTGCCCCCGCCATGCAAGCCCAAGTATGTCAGGCGAAATACGTGATTGCTCATGCGCTTCTAACTTTTCAAACCAACTTAAACCGGCCTCAATATTGCCCACATCCAGCTCAAGCAGGCCCAGCCCATCCAGTGCCAAACTATAATTTCTGGTATTTGCCAAATGCTCCATCTGCAATAAGCCACCTTGTAAGCATGCGCGTGCCTCATCGTATTTTTCTAACTTGCGCATAATGCCTGCGGCAACTAATTTGCATGCTCCCATACTCACAGGCCAGCCTGTCGATCTTGCCAAACACATCGCCCGCTCTACCCATTCAAGAGCGGTTTCTTGATCGCCTAATTGATCGAATGAATCTGCAATATTATTTGCCGACACCAAGGCGCTTCTCAACTGCCCGCTATCAAGTGCCGCCTCATAGGCCTGCAAAAAATACTTAATTGCCGCACTAGGCGAGTTAGTTAAAATTGCGACCAGCCCTTTAGCCGCAGCGATAAAACTAAACAGTGGGGAGGCGTAGCTTTGTGGTTCTGGAAAAGCACGCTGTAGCGCAGCCCCAGCAGTACTAGGATCACGAAACACCCCATAGAGTAAGCGGCGTGCCTCAACCATTTGCAAACGCAACGCATCATCAAGCAAACGATAAGCATCACTGGCCACCAGCAAACAGCCCTCTGTGGCTTGGCTCTGGCCTCGATCATTAAACACATACGCTTCTAACCAAGCCGCGTCGCCCCGCCCCAGCGTATCTTGAGTATTTTCAAAAATAGCTTGGGCGGCAGCAATCAGCGGCAATGCCCCATCAAAATCAGAAAAAAGCATTTTGACTTCTGCTCGTAGCAACAACAGCCGCGCAAACCATTGCTGAGCCTCACGCTCCTCAGCTAAGCCAAGCAACAACTCAGCCTCATCTGCTAGCGCCAAAGCCAGCGCACAATTTCGCTGCCGCTGATGCCAAGCCATACGTACCAGCATGGCCAGCCTTGCCTTGCCAAGTAGGCCGCTCAGCTGAGGCTCTAGCGCGGCTAATTCTTGATTTGATATGAAAAGTTCCAAGGCATTTTCTCAGTAGAGCTCAATAAACATCTCTATTTACCCTGCCTATATCGAGGGGCGCAATACTCTTTCATACTGATTTATCACATACATCTAGAAACATTGCACTAGAGCAATGCCGATTGCCCCTTCCTTTTTTGGCAAGGTGAGTTGCTATTCCTATTTCGCTTTGCATGGCAAAGCCAGCAGTAAGCAATAACTAAATAAAAATCATTTTCATCTTTAAGGCAGACTCTGCCATTTATAGCCTGCGGCAGAATATGCCGAGATGCCACAGGCAATCGATGCATATATTTCTGTTTTATTTAATACCCTGCAATTTACCGCTGTAGTGTGGTGTAAAAAATACACAATTCCATCTACAAACCTAAGCTAAAAAAAATAGTTTCAATATTTTAGATAGGTATAACACATCAATTTAATGCCAATAAAGTAGATTTATTTAGCACAAACAAACAAATATCCCCTTTAAATGCGCCATATAAATTTCTTAAAATTCACATGGGAAAACCACTACTCTGACGCAATGCAACATAAAAATTTCAAAAAACTTACAGACAAACCCAAGTGAACCGCGATTGATCTGAACTTAACAAACTATCAATTAAGCCTTATTTCAAAAGGTTTTTTTTAATAAAATAGCCGTTTTAAATTTTTTAAACAGCAGTTATTTAACATTTACTTTCAATTAGATTACTTATATTTTTTAGCATCACCCATATATCTCCTTGTCATTTAATTGCTCAGCGCTTCCTTGCTAGGATTACACCAAAGAGAGTGAGGTGGTTACATTTCGTTACATTGTAAATAATAACAAATGCTAATTTTTCCCTAGCAGCGGTCTTGACACTGCCAAGCAGATACCAAGGCATCTAACCTAAGGGAACCATCCAATGAAGATGAAGAGACTCAGCATTGCTATAGCAATGATCGGTGCCGGCGCAATAATCAATGCGCAAGCCGCAGAAACCGTCAATAAAGTTGAGCGAGTTGAAGTCACTGGCTCAAATATCAAACGCGCTAGCAAAGTGGGTGCAACACCAGTCCAAGTACTGGGTAAGCAAGAAATTGCCAAAACAGGTGCAACTACCGTGGCCGAGCTGGTAGACAACCTAGCATCCAGCAATAACGGCTACGCGCAGGCACAGGCCGTGGGTGATTCTGGAAAACCTGGCTTCTCTGGTGCTAACTTACGCGGCCTTGGCACATCCAAAACGCTGATTTTAGTCAATGGCCGTCGCATGGCCAACTATGCGTTTGATAGCGCTGGCGTCGATCTAAACTCGATCCCCTTGGGCGCGGTTGAGCGGGTTGAAATTGTCAAAGATGGCGCTTCTGCTGTTTACGGTACCGATGCAATCGGCGGCGTAATGAATTTTATTTTAAAGAAAAATTTTGTTGGCGCAGAAATCGGTGGTGGCGTTGAGCAGACATTTGACGGCGGCGGCGAAGTCAAAAAAGCCAACTTTAGCTTTGGCTTTGGTAACCTAGAAGAAGATAATTACAACGTCTTTATGGCGCTGGATGTATCCAAGCAAGAAGCCCTAGCCGCCAAAGATCGTAGCTACTCCAAAACATCTTATATTCCTGATAAAGAAGTCAATAAAACATCAGGCAACACCTTCCCTGCTACCATTTTAAATGGTCCTGGCGGCAAGCCGGTTAATGTGGGTTATTTAACTGGCTGCGATCAGCCTAGATCTTTACCTGTCCCAAATAAAAACTTTGCCACAGGCGGTAATTGCCGTTTTGATTACGCCAGCATTATTGATATTGTTTCACCACAAGAGCGCCTTTCCTTCTATAGCAAGGGCACTTTAAAAATTAACGACAGCACCCAAGTCTTTGCTGATTACCTCTTTACCCGCAATACAGGCACGTATTCCTCATCGCCTGTGCCAGTTTCCAGTGCGACTACATTTAATGGCGATGATTTGCTTTACCCAGCTAATGGCAAATATGATCCTTATAAAGGCACACTGGGTAATTTAAAACTGCAATGGCGTGGCATTGATGCAGGTGCACGTGAAGACGAAGCGACTTCTGATCAGCACCGCTTTATTGTTGGGGCAGAAGGCGAAGTGGCGGGCTGGGATTACCGCACTGCCTTGGTTTATGCATTGAATAAAACCGAAGATAAATACACCAATGGCTGGGTATACGAAAGTAAACTCCTGCCAGCAATGCTCAGCGGGGTAATCAACCCCTTTGGCCCGCAAGATGCCGCAGGTAAAGCCGCATTAGATGCCACAAAAATCACCGGCAAAGTACAAAGCGGCGAAACCAGTAATAAATCAGTTGATGTGCAATTTTCTAAAGAAATTTATCAATTAGATGCAGGTAAAGTCGGCTTTGCCTTTGGTGGTGATGTACGTAAAGAAAGCTATACGTATACCCCTGAAGCCATTTTATCCAGCGGTGATATCTTAGGCGGCGGCGGTAATCGCCAAGCCACCAATGGTGAACGCTTGGTGTATGCGGGCTTTGCCGAAATGGTTGTGCCTATTCTGAAAAATTTGGAATTACAAGCCGCACTGCGTTACGACCATTACGATGATATGGGCGGCACCACCAACCCTAAAATCAGCTTCCGCTATCAGCCTATCGATGAGTTGGTATTACGCGGCTCGATCAGCACGGGTTACCACGCGCCAACGCTGGATGATTTAAACCGCCCAAGCAGCAAAACCAATACAGGGGGCAATTATGATGATCCTGAGCGCTGCGCAACAACCAAGAGCCCGCTTGATTGCAATTTACAATTAAACCTGGTGCAAGGTGGCAGCAAAACGCTCACGCCTGAGTTATCTACCAACTACACCTTTGGTTTTTTGGTAGAACCCGTAAAAAATTTCTCGCTAGGAGTTGATTACTGGAATATCAATATCAAAGACCGGATCGACACTATTTCCGACTCCACCATCATGGGTAATTACGCTAAGTACAAAGATAAAGTGGTGCGTAAGGCGCGTACTGCAGCAGATATCGCCGCAGGCTTGCCAGGCTTAATCGACTATATCGATTCCAAATCACTGAATCTGGGCGAATTACGCACGGATGGTCTTGATGTGTCCATACTCGCCGCTACACCTAAAACGGAATACGGTACTTTCCGCCTCGGCGTAGAAGGCACCTATACCATCACCAATGAATATCAACGTGAAAAAGACGGCGCTTTCTTTGATAGCGTTGGCCAATATATTGACGCAGGTATGAACCCACGCTGGAGACACAATGTAACGCTTTCTTGGAATATGGCTGAATGGGGTGCATCGCTCACAAACAATCTAACATCCAGCTATATCGACCAAAACCAAGTCACTTACGTCGATCCTAAAACTGGTGCTGAATCGCAAGTCAATCGCACCGTTGAGGCATACAGCACTTGGGGTCTGCAAGGCACGTATCGCACCAAGACCCTTGAGCTAACCCTTGGGGTAAAAAATCTATTTGATACCGATCCGCCATTTACCAATCAGGCCGATCACTTCCAAGTGGGTTTCGATCCTAAGTACACAGATCCACATGGCCGCAGCTGGTACGCCAAGGCTAATTACAAGTTTTAATCGTGCATTAAATTAAACAGCTCTACAAATAAAAAGAGGCAGCCCTTTCAAAGCTGCCTCTTTTTATTCTTCAGTTAATTACTTCAGTGCTGTCGTTTGAAAATATTCAAACTTACCATCCTTTACCACGACCTTAGCAAGGCGTTTTCCTACCAAATCCCCCTTACTGCTATAAGTATCTACACCGGTTACACCCTGCCAGTTTTTAGTGGCTCTTAATGCGGTAGCCACTTTATCTGGCACAGCGCTATTGGCCGTTTTCATAGCCTGCACCAGTAATTTAACGGTGTCATAGCCTTGAGCCGCCGTGCTGTCTGGTAATACCCCAAATTTTTTCTTAAAGTGCTCACCAAAAATCTGCACTTCTGGGCGGGGGTCTCCCATATTAAATAAGGAAAACACCACCGTACCCTCCGTGTTTTTTCCTCCCAATTTAATCAGCTCAGGTGAATCCAGCCCTGCCCCACCAAACACTGGCACTTTTAAACCTGCTACTCGCATCTCCTGCAAAATTTTTGCACTTTCTGGCAAAGAGCCGATCAGAAAAATAGCATCGGTCGCCAGAAATGCCCCCCAATCCGCCAGAATAGCGGCATGATTATCACCCCCCATATTATAGGAGCGCCGATCTGCCACCGTGATACCCAGCTCATGTGCCCGCTGTTCAAAGTAATTGGCTAAATCAATGCCATAATCATTTTTTATATAATAAATTGCAATATTTTTATAGCCTTGTGATACCGCGTAATCGGCGATTTGCCGCCCTTGATCTCTATTGCCTGGCAAGCTGCGGAAGGTGTATTTACCCCCTTGCTCGGTGATTTTTTGCACACTGGCGCCAGGAGTAATCATTAACAAACCTGCTCGCTCATAAATTTGCGCAGCTGGGGCGGCAATATACGAATTTAAATGTCCAATCACCGCCGCCACGGCAATATCGTCGGCAATTTCTTGAGCAACTAGCCGCCCTTTACTGAGCGAGGCGGTATCGTCCTTGAGTTGAATTTTTATTTTTCTACCCAATACCCCGCCGCTTTGATTAACTTCATCAACGGCTAAATTAATCCCATCGATTAAAGTAGCCTTGCTCGATTGCAATGGCCAAGCGACGGCAATCAATAGCTCTGGGCTGGCTTGCACCAATTTTTCAGCCCTTTGCTGAGCCAGTGATTTATTGTCGCAGCCAGCTACCGTGCTAATCGTTAAAACAATTACTATCAATTTTTTAATCATTGCAGCCTCTAAAGATTTAAGCCATTTGCCGCTTTGCCAGCTCAGCGAATAATCCTTCCTCGCCGATTAATTGTTGGTATGTGCCGCTCTGCACGATTTTGCCCTTATCCAACACATAAATTCGATCGGCATTCATAATGGTGCTGAGCCGGTGGGCAATCACCACTCGGGTGGCTTGCAACTGATCCATGCTGGCACTGACCAGTGCTTGGCTCTGATTATCCAGCGCACTGGTGGCCTCATCAAAAAACACAATCCGTGGTTTATTCACGATGGCCCTAGCAATGAGTAAGCGCTGGCGCTGCCCGCCAGATAAGGTGCCCCCACCATCGCTGACGATGGTATGCATGCCCATCGGCATGGCATTGATATCCTGATCCAGCCCGCAAGCCCTTGCCGCATCCCAAGCATCGGCCAGTTTTAAAGGGCTTGAACCAATGATATTGCTAAAAATATCACCACTCATTAAACGGCCACTTTGCAGCACTACGCCCAGCTGACGCCTCACTGCTCCGATATCCACATCGGCCAAATGATGCTGATCGTAATACACGCCGCCATGGGTTGGGGTTTCAAAACCCAGCATCAGCCGCAGCAGGGTTGACTTGCCTGATCCTGATGCGCCAACCAAGGCAATAAACTCTCCTGGCTGAATCGTCATAGAGACATCATCCAGCACCAACGGGGCGTCTGCCGCGTATGCAAACCGTAAATGGCTCAGCTCAATAGCGCCTTGCAAAAGACCTGGGCTGGCTTTGCTTTCATCAACTTCGGGGCAGGCCTCAAGAATGGGCCGAGTGCGATCGTACGTCGCCGTAATGGCCAGTAGATCAAGCCCCGTTTTAACTAATGAAAGTGCAGCCCCCAAAAAAACAGCCCATGTTGCGCCAAAGGCAATAAAATCCCCGCTAGAGAATTTAACCCCTGCTGGCTCAGCAAGCGCCATAGCAAGACAAGCAAAAATCAGCGCATTTGCCGCCACGGGAAACGCCGCACTAAATACGCTATTTAGATTGCTAAGCCTACCCGCACGTAGCGCCAGTTGCTTTTGAGCCGCAAAATCAGCCGCCCAGTTGGCAAAGGCCCGTGATTCAGCGCCAGTGATTCTTAACTTACTAATGCCGCTTAAATACTCCAACACCATGCCAGACAACTTACCGCTAACCGCAGCGGTTTGCCGAGTAATTCGTACACCAAAATATCCCACCGCTAAGTTAAAGCCAATTGCCAAAGTAACTAATAAAACGGCCAGCATGGCCAATTTGGCACTGTAATAAAATAATAAAAACACATTTAAAATAGCAAATAAGCTACTAATCAACGACGCAATTACCGTACCCGATAAGGCTTGGCGAATTTCATTAATGCCATTGATGCGCATCGCTAAATCGCCAGCACTGTAATCCCGAAAAAAAGGCACCGGCAAGGCCAGTACCCTATCCCATACGGCGGCTTGCAAATCGCTACTTGCTCGCCCTTCAATTCGCAGCATTGCTAGCGAGCGGGTCGCTTCAAATAAGAGCGTAACGATGCTGGCAATAAACAAGATAACGACCAACTGAACCATTTGCCCGTAATCAGCGGCAGGAAAAACACTATCAAATAAATGACCGCTAGCCAACGGGATGGCCATACCCAGCAGGGCGCTGGCGCTGGCAATCGCGGCCACAACAGCAATGTCTTGCCGTATCGCAAAAAAAACAAATTGCAAAATATCACTGAGGGCAAGTTTTTTACTGGGCAAGGCTGCATAAAATGTATAGGCAAATGGCGCAAGCTGAGCGGCAAACTCTGCGCTAAGCAAGATGACGTCTCCCGACGGCTCATGTAGCTGATAGCCCCCGCCGCGCAAGGGCAAAATGGCAAAGGCTTGTTTACTTTGCTCAGCAAACACCAGCAAGGGGCCATTATCATTGCGCCACCAGTCCCCTTTTAAGGCAACAATACGAGTGCGCACGCCCGATGCCTGGGCAATTTCCCTGACCGCATCTTTGCCCCTGATTCCCTCAGCAGGGGCGGCCTTAAACTTCACCCCCAGCCTGCTACCAATTACTTTGCATGCCGCCAGCAAGCGATCACTACCTCTGTTATCACTCGTTGATTGCAAACTAAACAAAGTCACAAAGCCTGCCAGTGCATCAGCCATTACCTGACTACCCTGCGCGCTTTTCATCTGTAAGCGCTGTAACTCTTGCTCTGCAGCGTGATTTTTTTGCACCGTCACCCATTGCAGCAGCAGGCTAAACAACACCGCTACGCCTTCAAACTGCACTTCAGGCGGCATAGACGCGTCTGGCTCAAAGCAACTCAGCTCACTGCTTGGGGCCAAATTTACCCAGGTATTTAAGGGTAGCGGCATCAAAGCACCCACTTCACAGGGTAGTTGGCCAAAATAGCGCGTCTGCCCAGAGCTCGTAAACCAAAGCCCTGCCCTCTCTGCGCCCAGCGTAAGCGTTTGCTCTTGGCTACAAGCTTGCTCTGAACCAAGCATCAGGCAATCGGCAGGGGCTTTTTCGGCAAAGGCAGCCGCAATATGCTCAATCAAGGGTGCAAGCAAACTGGCTAGCGTAGCCTTGGTCTGTGCTACGTAATCTAATAATGCGGCTTTGGCAATTATTCTATATTCAGCATCGGGGCTGGGCTGGGCGAGCACCGCTTTTGCACTATCCGCGGCAGGGAAAATCAAAAGCTCGCCAGCCACCACAGTGAATAAAAAACTGCGCGCTCCCCTGCCATCTTGCTTAACCATAAACACATCAACGCTGCCTTTTTCTAGCAGGCAGACGCTTTCAGCAGCGCCCCGAATTAAGCTAGCTTGGCTAAGCTCACCAAGCTGTGTTAATGGCTGCGCTAATCTCTCTAAGGGCTTATTCATTGGCAATCAGCCTTGCGTAATGACCATCTAATTGCATTAACTGGGGATGTGAGCCACGCTCAATCACCTTGCCCTTATCTAAGAGGATGATTTCATCGCAATCTCGGATTGAGCTCAGCCGATGCGCCACAATCAGGCAGCTGCAGCCACGGCGGCGTAAATGGCCATCAATGTGTTTTTCGGTGAGCGGATCAAGCGCGCTGGTGGCTTCGTCCAGCACTAATAGGCGTGGATTTGATGTCAGCGCTCTGGCGATTTCCAGCCGCTGGCGCTGGCCACCACTAAAGTTGCCTCCCCCTTCAGCAACGACGCTGTCGTAAGCGTTTGGCCGCAGCGCAATCACATCGTGCACGCAAGCATCTTTGGCCGCCCCGACCATATCGGCCATGGGCGTGGTGCTATCCCACATGCTTAAATTGTCACGAATGCTGCCTGAAAAAAGCGCAATATCCTGATCAACCGAAGCCAGTGAGTTTAATAATTGCTGCCGTGGCCAGGCGCTGCGTGGCTTGCCGTCAAAGAGGATCTGCCCATCCCACACTTCATATAAACCAACCACCAATTTAGCGATGGTCGATTTACCACAACCAGATGCCCCCACCAAGGCCACCCGCTGCCCTGGCTCTAGAATCAGATTAAAGTTCTCTAGCAACGGCGGCTCTAGGCGGCTATAGCCAAAGGTGACATTACGTAATTCAAGGTGCCCTTCTAGCTTGGCCAAAAGCAAAAGCTCATCTTTTCTTTCTAAGGCAACGATATCTTCGCAAGGGTAGCGCATCACATCGTCTAGCCTATCCATATCCCCTTGAAAACCTTGTATCTTGCCCCCCAGCGCCACCAACGCATTGCTCGGGTTAATAAAACTAGCCACCAGCGCCTGAAAAGCCACCAACATGCCGATCGTCATATCGCCTTGCATCACCCTTGCACCGCCAATACCCAACACCAACGCCGCATTAGCTGCCGTTAAAAACTTCGGCAATAAATCCAAGGAAATAGAAGTACGGCTCATGGCTTGAGTGGAATTCAGCAGCCTGGCCTGATAGCCCGCCCAGCGGCTAAAAAAATCCGACTCGGCACCGGAGGCTTTTAAGGTTTCAATCAGCATCAGCCCATTCATAGACGTGCCCATCACCTTGCCACGGTCAATGGATAGCTTTTGATTCAACTCCTTACGACGCTGTGATACATAGCGCAATACCAGCACATTGACCACCACAATCCCTATCGTAATCAGGCTCATGGTTAGATCATAAAACAGCATAATCACGGCAAAAAACAGCGCGGTAATCACGCTTAGCAGCGCAGAGACTAGGTCTTCCGACAAAATATTGGCAACTCTGTCGCTAATGCCAACCCGTGCACCAATATCACCGGCAGAGCGCTGCTGATAAAAGCCCACCGGCAAGCGTAATACATGCCAAAAAAAACGCGCCGAGGTGCTTAAGGCAATGCGGGTTTCTAGCTTAAGTAAATAATGTTTTTGCAGCCAAGTTAACACCGCCACCAGCAAAGAGGTCGCCAACATGCCGACAATCAAAGGGCCTAGCCAGCTCGTCAGCCCGCCCACTAAAACCTGATCGATAAACACCGAGGTAAACACTGGAATAAGTAAGCCTGGGATCACTAAGGCCAGCCCCAGCAGCACCAAATACACCAGCGCCTCACGCGTCCCCGTCAGGCGGCTCTGCAAACCATCAAGCAAACTACGTGGGCTGCCTGCTGGCTGAAAATCTGCCCTTGGCTCAAAGGTAAGCACCACCCCCGTAAAGGACTGATCAAACTCTGCCTCGCTGACTGAACAACGCCCCTTGGCCGGATCGTTTAACCACACCTTATCTTTGGTAAAACCATCCAAGACCAAAAAATGATTGAAGTTCCAAAATAGAATCATCGGCAGCGGCATGCTGCGTAAATCTACTGGCTCCTTACGGTAGCCCTTAGCCAGCAAACCGTGCTTTTGCGCCGCCTTCACCACATTCAGCGCCTTGCTGCCATCTCTGGATACGCCGCAATCCACTCGCAATTGCTCCAGTGGAATATATTTTTTGTAGTAGGCCAAAATCATTGCCAGCGACGCCGCCCCACACTCCACGGCCTCCATTTGCAATACCGAGGGTGTTTTCACTTGATGTGTTTTTAGCGCCCACTCATAACGCAGCACACGCTGCCACAGCTTATCCATCGCTTTTAGCATGGCTTAATCCAAACCCAGGGCTTTTTTAAGAATCGGCAACACCAGCGTAATCGGCCTTTGCTCAGAAAGCGTAATTGCCGCCGAACACGCCGTGCCACTCTGAATAGAAAAAGGCGGGCCGCTGCGAGTTGACCATTCGTAATGACTAGGATTAACCGAGGAAGGCTTGAGCGAAGCCAGAATCTGAATCGGTGCCAACGTGCCGGTTAGCTGTTGAACTAATTTTTCATTAGCAAACACCCGCATCAAGCCCTGATCGGTAGAGGGATAATCTGCAACGCTACTAATAAATGCGGGCAAAAAGCCAAATTCTTCGCGCTTAGCCGTGCTTGGGCTAATTTCCACCTTCATTCCAGCGCTGACTTTCTTGCCCTCGGCAGCGGGTAAATAGATATAGGCCTCGATTTCATTCATATCGACCCCGCTCGGCTCTACGCTGATCAGCTGTGTGCCTCGCTCAACCAGCTGCCCCTCAGCCGCCTTTACCTCCAGTACTCGGCCCGAATAGGGGCTGATAATCGAAGTGAAATTCTTGGCATCTCGCCGCATCAAAACCAGCGTGCGCTTTACGTCATCCAGCTGATTTTGAGTTTGCACCACTTCATTATCACTCTGCTTTTTACCCTCTAGCCTCACCACATCCTGCTGCTTAAACTGGCCCTTGATGGTTTCTGCTTCTAAACGAACCGCTGCCAGCTCAAGCTGCGATGCAATCAAGGTTTGCTTGGTAATCAAGCCCTGCTCGAACAGCGAGGTTTGGCTATCAATGCGCTCCTGCAACAATTGCCCACGCTGATTAGCCGATGCCAGCTGGCGCTGCAAATTTTGCGTCTGTTGCGCCATCGTCGCATCCCGCAGAGACAAACCTTGCTCAGCCATCACTACCGCTTGAGCATGCTGGGCTTCTACCTCTTTTAAGCGCGCCTCACTCGATTTGATTTTTTGCAGCAAGTCATACTGCTCCAGCCGACCAATGATTTGCCCACGCGTCACCATATCGCCGGGCTCGACGGCCAGATCAGATAAACGCCCACTGGCCGAAGTCGTCAGCACAATCACTCCGCCATTTTTGACCAAGATACATTGCTGGCCCATAAGCTTAGTCGGCAACTTGCCAAGCACTGACCATACAATCAGCGTGAGCAACAACAGAGCAATCCCCGCCAGTGCAAGCCAGCCCTTGCCAGAAGTGACTTGCAGCAGGCTATCTAGCTCTTCGGGTGAGGATAGGCGGTTGAGTGCAACTTGCCTAAAAAGACCTTTTTTTTGCATGCTTATACTTAGCTCGAATTAATGGAAAGAAGTAAGTGGGCCTAAACCTGCCATATCGCTGACATCAAGTGAAACCAGCTCGTCATCATGAATACTGGCAGCGGGCAGTAGCGTTCCTGTTTCAAAACGCAATTTGGCCAGCGCACTGGCGTAGGCCAGCTGTAGTTGCAAGTAATTCACCCTGGCACTGACAAAGCGCGTTTCCACATTGATCACATCAATTAGGGTGGAAATCCCATTTTTTTGTTTGACTACTTCTTGGCTCACCGCCAGCTCGTACAAGGACAAAGCTTGCTTAGCCACCTTGAGCTGCTCGCTGCTATTAGATAAAGCCTGCCAAGCGCTCTCTATTCCAGAAGCCACCCCAATATTTAAATCTTTTTGCCGGATTAAGAGCTGAGACAACAATGCCGAGCGCTCTTGCATCGCCCCGCTGGCGCTATTGTTTTGCAGAGGAAATTGATAATTTAGCCGAGCAAACACCGAGGGCGAAGCTTGAATTTGCCCAGCTTCTGCAGCAAAGCCATAGCGGCTACCGCCCTCCGATGCCTTGGCATAGCCCAGCCCCAGTTGTAAATCCAACTGAGGCTTAAGCCGCTCTTGCACCGCCTGCATTTGCCGCCGCGCCGCATCCAGCTGCACCGCCAGTGCTCTTACGTCTGGACGTTGCTGCAAAGCCGCAGTACTGATTGCTTCGGAAGAAAAAGGCGGCAGCGTTGTTAGCTGGGCGGGCAAGGCATCAGAGGGCTCAGGCAGCTGCCTGATCGCCAGCTCATCTAATCCCAATAAGCGGCCCAGCGCCGTTCTGGCCTCGATACGCGCCAGCGCCGCTGCTTGCCGCCGGCTGATTTTGTCGCTGTGATCCGCTTGCAGCAAAACCAAATCGGCTCGCGGCTTTTCGCCAGCATCCACCAGTTTTTGAATAGAGCGCAGCAGGCTCTGGCTACGCTCCTCACTACTCTGCGCTACTTTTTCTAAATCTACCCGGCTGCGGTAATTCCAGTACGCCAGCAGCGTGTTATAAAGCGTCTGCGCAATACGATCACGCAGCTGATAACGGCTCAGCTCAATATTTAGCTTAGCCACATCTTCTGAAGAGGCGGTGGCATCACGGCCATGTAGCAATGGCACAATCAAAGAGAGATCAAATTTAAGCCGATTCTGCTGCAACAGCTGCCCATCACTAGCGAGGGCATCTAAACTACCATTCACACTCATGCCATTATGCAGTAGCTTGCTCATCCCCAATTGATAGCCGCTATTTATCAACACCCCATCTGCACTATTAATTTGTGGCGTAACTTTTTTATCGTATAAAAGACCAGAAGACAAAACCCAATCAAATTGCCCAGCCGCCTGCAAATACTGCCCCTGAGCCACAGCAATCTGAGTATTTTGTATTTGTATATCTGAGTTTTGTTTGAGGGATTGCTGGATGGCGGTGGATAGTTTTAATTCATTTGCAATAGCTAAGTTTTCCAAAAGAATAAAAAATATGAATAAATTTTTTATTCTAAAACATCTAGCATTAAGTACATCGTATATCATATTATATATTTTATATAAAAAACAAATTCTCCACATATCCTTATATCGTCCCAGACATTTCAATATTTTCTTCATGCAGAACATTCAAACAGTTTTCATAATCCAAAACAGCCAAATAATTAACTGCATCTACAATCCTAATTGAACGATTAACCTCAATAAGGGGTAAGTTACCTAGCTTTAGTTTTTTTCTAATAACCGAATAAGAAGATTTTTCAAACTTACTAACAAACAACTCATAGTTACACAAACCTATTTCAACCAGCCTCTCCATTACATAAAATAAAATTATTTCATCATTGATTTCTTCCGCTATTTCTTTTGAGATACTTAGCAATTCAATTTCAACGTCCTTTAGACCAATAATTTTAAAAACACGAGAAATTTCAGATATTAAATTTAAACCATATGAATCACGTTCAACCAAAGAAACATAAAGCATAATTTCATCAATAACGCCCTTATCATAATCACGTCCAGACTTTTCACTTACAAACAATTCCAAAACTTTAAAGTGTAACAAATATTTTTCACTACAATTACCAAAAATATTTATTAACAATTTCAATGCACTATCAAAGTTATCAATTTTTACTTGGTACAAAATCAATACTTCAATCAGTGAAATTTTAATAAAAGCTCCGTAATTTGAACTTATCCCAGATTGCAAATGCTTCTGTAGTAAATTATGACTATTTGAACGTAGTAAAAAGCGGGCGTACTCAGTCCAATAAACATTATTAACAACAGCAACAAAAGAGTTATTCTCCCCTAAATTGCACAATTCACCTAAACTAAATTCAATTCCATAGCGACTATTTAACTCACAAAACTTAAATCGATTATCTGGCGACATACTTTTATAAATTTCAGTTGAATTTATTTCTTTATTTTGCCAGCGATCCATCCTTGCGATGTTAATCCATGGCTGAATAATTGCTGGCAAATATTGAGTACTTTTATTTTTTTTTGATAAGTTCTTTAAAAAATTAATTTGTGCTACACAAATTTCAAAAGCACCGCCATAATTACCACGACACGTTTCAATCAAGGCTAGCTGATTCATAATCGGTAAAACAACATCAACATTATGGATTGATTTATAAAATGAAGATAACAACCTACTACTCCATTCATTTAGTGGATGCCTTACCAATCTATCTGATGAAACAAGCAGAGGGGGGTAAAAAAATTGAGGATTATAATTTAACATCAGCAGTCCTAATCAGCCAGGTAATCAGCGCAGGTAAAAATCAAAAATTCACCATATTTATATCAACCTTCTTTTCAAATTTTATAATTTTAACTTCATCATTTTTTGGCATTTCATGCATAGGGCAATGCAATGCTTTTTCATCTAAACTTTGAAACCCTCTCATAAAAGTTCTCATTTTTTCATTTTCAATAAACAATGTCCCATCATCATTAATATGGCCTATACTATTTCTAGTGTCACTCAATGCTACAGTACACTTCCCTAACTTGCCATCAGCCCTAATTACAAATGAATTTGGCTTTGCTGCATAACAGGGGTTAAAAACATTATTTTTTTCAGAGAAAGGCCTAGCCAAAAACCACCCTAAATATTCTAGTTGCACATTGAGATCATCAATAACTTCATTGGAACTTTTCATTAAATTCATTGATTTAACGGTTGTACCACCCCAGTTTCCTACCGCCTTAATTGAAATAGTAAAACGCGGGTCTTTGCCGAATTCAGCGTTTATTTTTTCAAGCAGTGATTTAATACTTTCAACATTATCCTTATGAACATGTAATCTTAACTTTATATGGAACTTCGCATTACTTTCTCGCGTAGCTAATAAATTACTCCATATTTTGCTAAACGAACCGCGACCAGAAGCCATCTTTCGTGTTTTATTATGCTCTTCCTCATCACCATCTAGTGATATTTGATAACCAAGAACATCTGCTTTTACTAAATCATCAAAGGTATCTTTATTCAAAGAAAAGGCATTTGTTGTCATCGATGAACTAAATGCAACGCCTGCTAATTCACACTGATCTTGTGCAAATTTATTTAATTCTAACACAATTTTTTTAGCCAATAATGGCTCTCCACCAAACCATGATATTTTAAAACTATTCAATGAAGGCAGCCTATTCAAAATTAGTTTTTTTATAGCTTCAACAGTGCTATCTTTCATTTGTCCAATTTCAAAATCTTCATAACAATATGTACATCTAAAATTACACTGTTCAGTTGGAAAAACAATTAACTCCAACCGCAATGGATTCATATATCCGGCCACACTTGATTTATTCATATTTTTTACCTAAAAAATAAAAAAACTTGATTAACAGCTTCACTCAACAGCATTAATAACCACCCCCACAAAAGCAGTGATCTATGATATTTAAATCAAAAAAAACACCTCTACCTCACTCAATATAAAAATTTATGGGATATGAGTTTTCAAAGAATACCATTCATGTTTATGCCAATCTGAATAAAGCGATTAATCAAGTAGATGAATTATTAAAAACTGGAAAATATTTAAATAAAATAAAAACCAGTTAATTTTAAATATTAAAAAAAACTAATCAGCTGCCATGCCACAATTACTATTACGACTAACCAAAACAGAGGCCGCAATTGCCATTGTCAGTTGCATCTACACCGAGCTCCGCTTCACTTGCAACACCAGCAGAAATAGAATCCAAATCGCTTTCATTCAATCCAGTGACTTTACCATTTTCATCAAACTCAACAGCAGTTACATTGATGCCATCTTTTTCATTAAGAGGGTTTACATTATTTTCGCTCATACACTTCTCCTAGTTGGCATTAGTGCCAGTTATGGCCAAAATTGGCCGGGGTCAAACAACTACAATTAGCTATTCACTTGCATCCACCCCATCCAGAGGTGAGATTAATTCTGCAAACTTAATCACCGCCAAAGGAGGATAGATGTTTAGTTTTTTAGCTGTGCCCATATTGACTAAATACGTAAATCTATTTAAAGACTCAATAGGTATTTTTGTTATGGATTCTTTTTTTAACAATATCTGCTCTGCTTTATGCGCAGCTAATTCACCTACATTGAAATAGGTGCTAACCAATCCCAATAAGGCACCATCATTTCTAATTGGTGATTCAGTTGCTGAAAAAACGGGGATTCTGGCTGCTTGTGCAGCTTGTATCACCGTTTTAGCATTCTTAATCATGAATGAATCAGATGGGATATAAATAAATTGTGGTTTCTTTAATAGTAATGCTTGCACCGCATTTTCTATGCCTTCTTTTGAAGGTTTGTCATCTAGACCAATTGGTGCTAGATCAAGAACTAATTTATATTTAGCAGCGATTTTCTCTAAACCCTGCACGGTCAGTACCGCATTTTTTTCTTGCGCATTATAAATAACACCTAAAGACTGGGTATTACGCATGGTTTGTAATGCATTAATTTGTGCAGAGAGTGGAACGAAATGCGATGCCCCCGTTAAATTTCTCCCCGATGCTTGTAAACTCTTTACTAACTTTGCCCCAATAGGATCTGCAACAATATTAAACACCACAGGAATATCAGTAATATGTTTAGCCGGATTAACTTGGCCCACTAAACCAACCACCTCAGCTGTTACCGTAGTGCCAAAGGTGTAAATAAGGTCAGGCTTTAATTCACGAGCCTCATTTACAAATTCTGCTATTTTGCTGTTATCGGCCTGTGCATCGCGGATAATGAACTCTACGGCAATGTGACGTTGCTTAAAGTAATCAATGAATCCTTTTTCTGCTTCAGTGAATCCACGATAAAGAATCATCATTATTTTATAAGGTGGCTTGGCATTTGCTTCCGTTGCAGATACTTCAATAGAAAAAAAACATAAAAACGTAATTAAAATAAAGCCACGTAAAAACATCTCATATTTCCTTGACTCATACGGCAAGAGCGGCTTGGGATTGCTTACGGTCAAACCAGAAAAATATCACGGTAAAACAACTGGTACATACCAAAGAAACAATGCCAATCCCTAAAAATGCAATATTAAAACCAAATTGTGATATCAATAATCCAGCAATTAATGGTCCTAAAACATTTCCTAGTCTTTCAATCAAGCGGAAAATTCCCGTTGTGGTCCCTCCCCCCACTTCCTGAACCACTTCTTTACAAAAATCATTAATCAGCGCCAGCTGCGGAGATACGCCTATAGCATGGGCGATACCTAATAAAGTAATGCTGGCTAATAATCCACTGGTACTATCAAAAAAGTAGATAACAAACATCGCTGCCGCTGCTGCAAAACCACCTACACTCACAAACCAGCGCAATTTACCAATTCGATCCGCCATTTTGGCAACAAAAGGTGAGAGCACAATAATAGCAAGGCCATAGGCCATCATAATCCGGCCTGTTGTTGATTGATTATTTCCCAATAATTTTAAATAAAGCGGCACCGAATAATATAAAAACCCAGTGAGTGCAATTTTTGCTGGTACAGCGGCTAAAAAAGTGATTGCAGTAAATTTTTTATTTTGTAATAAACGTTTAAAGTCATTAAAATTTAATTTTTTCTTAACTTGAGAAATAACATCAGGGTTACTACGAAGAAACCTTAAAACAAACAAAGCAGATATTGCACTCAATAGGGCCGATAATAAAATAGTAAACTGATAGCCAAGTCTATCAGCCAAAATGCCGCCTATTGCAGATCCAGATAAAGATCCGGCAAAAAAACAGGATAAAAATACCGCCATACCTCTGGTTCTATGCGCGGCGGCTGTATTACTCGCCACATAGCCCTGCGTAGTAATAAACACCAAGCCATAACCAAGTGCCGTAATTGATCGCCAAAGCAAAAGATCATAAAGAGTCTGAGAGCACGCAGTAAGAAACAGCCCCAGAGTGGTAATCGCCGCCCCCACAATAAATGCCTTGCGATGGCCAACTCGATCACTCCACATCCCCGCCCATGGCATCGATAGCGCCCAAGTAAACATAAAGATTGAAATAGGTAAGCCAATCACTATATTTTTTGAAATACCCATCGCTGGCGAATAAAACTGACCAACAAAGACTGGGAAAAACGATAAAGATAATGAATCAGCAAAGATCAGTAGAAAAAACGGCCAGCGAATATGATCAACTGCAGTCGAAAATAAGGTTAGGCGCTCATCTTTAGCGTGAAACTTAAACTCTGCAAGCTGTTGCTTGAGTGATCCCAATAGGCCTGCTTGGCTGGCTTTTTCTGATAACGTTTGATAACGCAGGTTTAATACAGCAACAATCTGATTAAACTGAGCACTCAGTTGCCCCACACCTCCTAAACGATCAAAAGGCAGGTAATAACTAAAATCTCCTTTGCGGATTTTATCCAGAAAATTTCGAGTCACTTCTACTGGGCTGGCAATCACAAAGGTAAGTACAAAACGCATCAGTTCTAATGCAATTAAGCTAGCCACCAATAAAACGGTCATAACATCGTAAGCAACTTCTTGTATCTGTTGCTCAACTAATGCAGCACGCTGCCCCAAATGCAATGTAGCAATAGCGTGGTGTTCAAAAACAATGGGAACACTGGTATTAAAATAGTCGCCTGTTTTCTGAGTCTGCACTTCGTGATGGCTGATTAAATCAGGCTTTTTTTCCAGCTTATTGTATGCACTTTGATAAAGCACCCGGCCTTGTTGATTACTTAATGCCATATAGGCAATATGCGGATTGTCTTTACGCACCGTATTTAAATATTCTTCAACTCCCACCATTTCATCCAGAGGCACTCCATGCTGGTACGCTTTTTCTAGTACTTCGGCAGAGGAATAACTAACTGCAGTCACTGTTCTGGCCATTTCGGCGGGTAAATCTGCTTCAAAATGTTGCAATGCCAGCCAAGAAAGCAATAAGGCAGAAATCACCAGCAAGCTTGCTGCCAGTAAAACTAAGCGCATTTGCAATTGCCTCACCGCGCACCTCCAGCTTTAGCCAAAGGCTTAGTACTGGATATTTCACACTCAAACTCAGCCATCTTCTGAGCCAGCTGATGGCTAAGCCTAGTGAAGTCATTGATATCTTTAGCAACACTTTCGCTCAAAACCTGCGGCACCACCTGATGTGGGCCAGCCGTGCCCAGTGTACTTTCTATCACATTGGCAATTTCAAAGAGCTCGGCGGCAAACTTTCGGGTCAAAACATATACGCCAAGCAATGTTAAAAAAGTAAGCACACCAAGTGTTAGCAAAACATCAATACATAATTTATTGCGAATATGCTCAATTGCATTCTCTATAGTAATTCTGTCGTAGCCAATTACTACAGCACCAGCTTTGATATTAAAATTATTCGTAAACACCATTCCCAACTGGAAAGTGTTTGTATTACTCGCCTGCCAGTATCCATCTGCCGCCGTATTACTTATTCTTTTTTTCCAGTCCAATCCACTTTGCGCTGGCATAAGCCCTTCGCCGATTATTTCACCTACATCATTAATAATCCCAATATAACGAATTCCAGCATGACGATTAATTTTATCTCTTATGGCGGGTAGCAAGTTTAAATTTTCAGCAGGCTTAATGCCAATATTCAACCCTGTTTCAATGGTCTGATGCAGATCTTTTGCCAAAACAAGATGTCTTGATAGATTTAAATCTAAATATGTTTTTCTGTAATTAGAGTAATTAAGAAATGTGATGATAACCAATACAAAAGCAATCACTATCACTAATAGCACGCTAATCTTCCACCACAAAAAACGTTGTCGTCTTTGACCTGCCTGCTCATTAATAGCAAAAGATAGCATCAGTTTTCTCAATCTAAGAAGCATCCGAGCACAGGCTGCATGGTCAAGCTCAAGAAATAGTAACGTAAGATTTTTTGTGGTTTCGTTCCGCTTGATTACATGTTTTGGATATTAGTTAAGCGGGAATATACTGTCAATTATCAGTGAAAAATCCTTTCACACCCATAAACATAAGGATAAAAAACATCAACATATTGATTATATTAAGAAAAATATTATAAACATGCTTTCTGACTCACCACAAAAAACTTAATACAAAAGAAAGCATTACCCGAGGTAAAACTCAAGATTTTTCTAGTATTAGCGTAAGCTTACACCTAGATGCAAAACACGCCTGAGGCTTAATATTTCACATTGTAAGCTTTATTTTTAAATAACCATCAAAACCTTTCTTTTTTTGAAATAAAAAACCAAAAAATAAAATATCCCCCAGATCACTCAAGAGCTAGAGGAACAAAAAAAATGTTGTTTTTTTGAAAAAATTTTATTTACAGCATACAAAAAATGATTTAGTAAATTGCACTAATTATTAAATTAACACGACATCCTTGTATCAAAGAAGCGACACTCTGCGCTAAAAGTGTTTATTCTTCCGCCTAATAAAAAAAGAGCAGGCTATTTGCCTGCTCTTTTCCATACTCTATCCATTTTTAAAACATGGACCACAAATAAATTATGCCCTGTTAAAGGCTAAAATAATGTATTAAATTTTGACTCAAGATATCCGTTTTACCCTTGTATCTTGTTCCCTGTGGTGGTTAGCTACTACCACACGAGGTGAAGTGAGCTTGATAGCGCCCTTAAGGCATCGACCTTGTTTTGTAGATAAAGCCCTTCACCTCACTTCTTTCGCCA
>NZ_JAWQUO010000080.1:0-4793 GCF_033446605.1 Iodobacter sp. CM08
ACAACAGCAGGTTGGAAATTAGCGCATGCTTGATGTGAAGAACATCGGAAAGCCGTGTGCGGGAAAATCGCATGCACGGTTTGATGAGGGAGGGTAGGTGAAAACCTGCTCTCTACTCTACCTTGCATTAACATATTTTCAACTCTAGGCTGACTTTACTATGTGCTAATGCAAGACCTGACCCCAATTTTGTTTTCTATGTCTGACGCTAGTATTTCAGATTTGCAATTCGCCTTTATAGAATGCAGCAAGTGTGGAAATTTAATTAGTTCAGCCAAATTCTCGCTAGAGCCTTCAGTTTGCCATCCTTCAATCATTTTTAAGTGATTTATCCCATCTACAAAAGCTTCTTTTAGCAATTCCGCTTCAGGGAGTTGCACTGTAAAAGAAAGCGGGAACGGATAGCAGCTTCCATCATCCATGAAGGCTTGCAGTAGGGCTTTATTGTTTTTGATGTCTGCCACTACTTCAAGAACTAGGTATTTTTTTTTGCTATTGATTTTAAATGAGCAGACCGTATAACCATTCATGTGTTCATGCCTTATTTGTTTTTACGGGGCGCATAACGAAGTGCCCTAGGGGTAGGTCTTACATTTTACATAGGATTACATATGAATTATATTTAAATTGAATATTTAGCAAGCAAATGTAATATGGGGCGATGGGGCAGGTCTTCTTGAATTATTTCTTCTGCGGGATTTTTGCGGGGCGGGGTGGTTATCTGTGGCGGTTTGTGGTGATGGCCTTGCATGTGGCTTAATTCTAAGCTATTGATTTTATGCGCTGAATTTGCACCCCTCGCGCATGGGGTGCAAGACTGGATATGTACACTGGTATTTCGTAGTTTCTTTAAAAAAATTATGTATATGTTTGTTTTATTGTTTGTTGTGGTGGTGTTTTTGTGGGATAGATCGGTAAAAGACCTGCCCTCACTCATGAACTATAATTAATTTAGACGTGCATGGATGAGTAATGCTGTACCGATTGTTCCAACAGTGAATAGGGCATGAGCGCTAAGCCATATTTTCCATGTCCTTATGCGTTCCGTTGAGCCTTTGGGGGCGCGTATTCTCACTCCTATAGCCAGTGCTGTAGATAGCGCGCTTAGAGAAAAGCCACAAACAAAAAAGAGTGCTCCCATTGCGCCTACCGGCCCTGTATAGAATGACCCCTTGTCTATTTTTGCGCCAGTTAAGTAGTAAACGTACCAGCAAACTAACAGCATTAGAAGGATGCTTGATAGGGCGCTAAGCCACGATAAGATAGAGCCTGCGCGAAGAGGTGCCTTTCTGGGATTATTCATACTTTATCTCAAACCTTCTGCATATAAGCGGTTGGCTAATGCCTCCCACCGTTTTGGACTATCTGCAACGACATGAGCATAATAAAAATGCCCCTCTGCTTTATTGTTTTTCATTTGATCACCTAATGTTTTAGCACCCATAATAAGTTCTGTTTGAGTAATTCCAGCATAAATTGGGTCGCCATATTGAGTTAAATCAATCACGATAATCTTTTTAATATTCTTATTTGCCTTAAGCTCTTTTAGAAAGTCTGCATCAATTGGGCTTCCTAGTAAAACTAGGTGATTAACAATATTGCCATTCTTTGCATAGTAGTTGGCTGTTTGTGCTGCTAATAATGAGCCATAAGAATAACCAATCAAGTTAAATTGCTCAGACGGTTTATCCATTCCAGCTAATCGCCACTCCCCACTGTTATCAATATATCTAATGTTGATGCCTGCTTGTAGGGCATCTATAAACATTCCGTAATCACCTATTGATTGTGTTGCAGAGTTGGTTTTTCCTACATAGCAATGCTGTATTCCTGCTTTCATAAACATATCTAATTGTGGCTTAACATAAGGGCCATCAAGACCAGCACCGCCCCAATAGAGAGTTCCGCGTGGTTTATTCACTTTTACAGGTACAGGTTTAGTATCAGATTTTAAGGTCAAGGATGCGGCAATAACGACTACAGGAACTAATGGACCCATTATGGATTCTCCGCAAATACTTCAATGGTGATTTCTTCCGGCTTGGTGCCATTGATTTTTTGTGTATGGCCCTGAGCGTCTGTGCGACCTTCAACAATTCCACCGCTCCAATTAATCCGATACATTCGATTTGCTAATGGCTTTCCGGTTAAATCATCTGTGAGTGCAAAGTGTTGGTCGTAATCTGCTGCCGCCACTATAGCCGCTGCAGCTGCCATAGTTTTTTTTGCGCTGTTAGATGCACCAGATGATGCCGCACCACTTCCTTCATACGAGCGCCCGACCTCTGGCATGGATGAGATTAAAACCGCTCCACATGAAGTCTTATGGCCTTCTAATGCAACGGATTTACCGCCAACATTCCACGAGGGGTCGCCTTCAATAATTGGGCAAACGCCGTGGCCAGGGATTGGGCAGCTAACTTTATCCCCAAGAAGAGCAACAGGCTTGCCAAACATATTGCTCGTTGATGCAGCACTTATTACAACTCCGCCATGGCTGGTTTGGTCGCCTAAACGTATTACTCTTTTCATGCCTGCTACCTATAAGGGACCAAGATTAGTACACTAATCTTAATCTTTGCTTACTATACTCACAATAAGAGGTAGGGTGTATTGGCTCGGCAAGCGGACGTAATTAATGCACAGAGGGCTTGCTTTGCTTGTGCGAGGTTTTTCTATTGAACTGGATTTTTTGTAAGGAATGTTGCTATTAATGTTGCTATTGTTTGGCCTAAAAGGGCCTTTTTAGGCATAAAAAAAGCCACTTAGATTTCTCTAAGTGGCTGATTTCATTGCTTTATACTGGTGGAGCCGGCGGGAGTCGAACCCGAATCATGACATGATAAGCTATTGATTATATTGGGTATATAAAAGATAGCTGTTATTAAGTTGCTATTACTTATTTGTATGTCTTCTTATTCGTAAGCTTTTTAGTGTTCATTATTATTTTAATAACGGTGTTTTTTTGTTTTAAATAAAAAATAATTTTCAATGCCGAATATTTTTTAACCTTACATATGGGGGAAAATCTAACACTGGGCAAAAAAATATGTTTTATATTTGTCGTTTTTACTTACAAAGCGTATATATATTTTTACTAATCTACAGTTTAGTGGTTGTTGTTATTTTTTATAAAACTGTGATTAGCTCACCACTATTTAAATATATATATAGGGATGCAATGAAATGGCATATTTTGAAATAGGTATGGTTTCTTTTCTGTGTGCAGTGGCTCTTCCGTTAGTTTATTTTTGTGATTATCAGTTCCGCCGCCTCGGAGCGTGGACTAAACGCGGAGACAAGCCGAAAGATCGTATAGGTTTTTTTCTTGTGACTGCTGCTATTACTGGTTTTATTATAGGTAGTTTTATCCAGCCATCTTGGAATAAAGCTGCTGAGTGTAGAGCGACTGCAGGCCAAACAGGGCAATCTGTTATGGTATGTATGTTTCTCCAAAAGTAATATGTTTGAATGATAAACAAAAAGGGCTCGCTGTCGTGCGGCCCTTTTTTATGCAAGTCTTATTTCCCGAATAGGGATACCGCTTTATTGCCCGCCTCTCTATTAGCTTCTGGCATCCATTTTCCGTAAATTCGAGCAATCATTGTCCAGTCGCTATGGCCCATTTGTTGAGCTACCCACATCGGATGTTCACCTGCTGAAAGCATCATAGAGGCGTAAGTGTGGCGAGTTTGATAAGGGCGACGGTATCGGACTTTTGCCCGCTTTATAGTAGGAATCCAAAGCGTTTTTCTAATCGCTTGATCGCCTTGCCATGGTTCACCTGAGCGAGGGTTTAGCCAAATTCTGCCGGACTCATGAGTTAATGAATGGACTTTTTGCTCATTAATAGCAGCTAGGGCAGGGGCTAGTAATTTGATGCTGCGTATTCCTGATTTTGTCTTGGTGGTCTCGGCCTCATCGCTATGCTGAGTAATTGCTTTATTAATGCGAATAGTTCCGCGTTTCCAATCTATATCACCCCATTCTAGTGCTACCAGCTCTGATGGCCGGATACCTGTCCAGAAAGAAAATTGCACTTGATTGTAGGCCGCCCCCTTTAGTACACCTAAGATGCTGGCTTGTTCTGAGGCGGTGAATGGATCAACATCATCTACAGGTTTTGGGGCATCTTTACGCCGATAGTTCCAGCCGTAAAGCGGGTTGTTTTCAATCATTTCATCATGGGTTGCATCTTGCAGTGCTACACGTAGCGGGCTGAGAATATTTGCAATTCGTTTATTTCCTACTTTGGTCATTGAGTCGCACCATTCACGTAGATGATTACGCTTTAAGTCTGCTAGTTTCAGCTGGCCAAATTGAGGAATGATGGTGTTGTTAATGATTCGCTGATAATCCACAAATGTACTGGTTTTTAAACTCGTTTTTTGTCGCTCAAGCCAGCGTGTCAGGTAGGACTCTAGAATCTCTGTTTTGCCTGGTGTTTTGGAAAACCGTTCCGCAAGCTTTGATTGTGGGAAGGTGACAAGGTAATCAAAGGTGCCGTTGTCTATCGCTTGTAGAATGGCGTCTCTGTGCCGTTGGGCTGCGGCTAAATTAGCGGTCGTGGGCTTGAGCTGGACACGTTCACGGCATTGCATACCTTGATAGCTGAAGCTGATTTGAATTGATGTTGCACTGGCTGCTTTGACGCCTTCGCCATCTCTACCGTAAGCGCCTAGCCCTCCCATCTAAACGCCCTTTCCTTTTTTCGTCATGCTGAGGTTTTTATCAAGCAGGAGGATTTATGGGGGATTTGCAGACGCGGCGCGGGGAGTGGCTACTGCGTGTGG
>NZ_JAWQUO010000081.1:0-4520 GCF_033446605.1 Iodobacter sp. CM08
ATACGCTGCCACTGCCCGCTTGCCGTTGGCTGGTCCATTCGGTAAGGGCATCTGATTCTTCTGTCGCGTCAGCGCGATGAAAGCGCACTTGGCTGTCTTGTGCCTCCGGCACAGAAAAAGCATCGTCAAACACCACTAACTGCACCTGCGGCGAATCTCCGGACAGATGCTCAAAGCGCCATGCCAAGCCTTCTTCGTGCATTAAGCGCACTAAAAAATCAAAGTCGGACTCTCGGTATTGCAGGCAATAAGAGCGTGGCGCGTGCTGGCCAGATAGCTTGAAATCCAGCGTCTGCACCGCAGCAAACACCGAGTTTTTAGCTTGATGCTCACTTAAAACCTGTTTAATGATGTCGGGCACGCTTATGTCTTGAAACACGCGTGAAGTACGGCGGTGGCGCAGCAAGGCAAACGGCGGCGCAGAGGCTCAGTTTCTTTTTAGAGATGCATTGTTTAACAAGAAACTCTTTGCACTGATCGCACGGGGCTAAAGGGCTGAACTACTATTTACCAATACCCCGCTATTTATATATCAGAAAAAGAAGGAAAACAAAGACAAAGCGCAGCCTTGCCTTTGTTTTATTTTTTACTTTATATTTTTAAAGATCTAAAAAATCAAGTTATTGATCTAACTCTTGGCGACCTAGATACATGGCATGTTTACCCAATTGTAGTCTGTCGCTAACTGTTACCAAATAAAACATTCCTAATTATGTTTCTTGCTCTGGAACCCTTGATTTAGTTGCTTGTACGGCGTAGTTACTTCGGATAGTTCAATTGGTGGAACGCCCTTATACCATGCATAATTTACTCAGTCCGGATAATGGCCGTATGAGTGCTTGACTGAGCAAGGGGCATAATTAGGGAAACATTTAATAGTCAATTAAAATGCGCCTTTCCATTCTTTTCGCCCAATCACATCTGGGCGAATGTTAAATAATTTTCTCAATTTCAAATTAGTACATAGATCAACAGAATCATATTCACTATATGCCCGCCACCGGCCACCTTCCTGAACCTCTGATTTACACGCAATAATTCGCAATGCATTCGCCTCAACTGGTTGCAGAGTAAGATTTATACGAACAGGCTCAGGTAATTTTCTCGCTTTACCTCGAGGTTTTCCAAAAAAATTAATATAATTTGGATAATATTGTGTTGTTTGTAAGGTCCAGCCCCCATTTGCATTGCAGGCAGTGGAATTGGACGACTCCGCCCTTATCGACAAAGTCTCATATTGATCATCAAGTCCATTACCAATTGTTCTACTAAAGATCAATTGATCATTATTTTTTACTAAAGCGACAGAAAACCCTAAAGTTGTTGCGGCCCAGTTTGACTCCGATCTTTTCAAACTTTCAAACACATTGGCATGATTCCCGTCTTTCCCTATTACACTTGCATTATTATCAGTTACATAAACACCATCAACAATTGGTCCACATGCAGCTTCAGCAAAAAAAGCAACTGACAATAGCAGAGCACTACATGCAACTAGATGAATTTTTTCATAGTTAAATTTCATGGCTGTGGGATCTCTAAATGGCAGGCAGGCCCGCCTTTTACTTTCCTCGGAATAATAAATTTCTCTAATAATCCTTGGGATAATAACTGGGGTCAGAGCAAACTTAAATCCTACTATGCTTCATATTTTCAGGAACAATAAAAGTAGATTTAACTTTACTCTGACCCCGTTCATTTTATTATTTTATTATTTATTTACTCTATTTCATATAATGCATATTCCAATACAGCGCTTATTTACATCGCCAATTAAAAACCAAGCAAAGTTAACTTTTATTTAATATCAAAAAACATATTACAATGGCAAATCATAATTTACGCCAATATAAAGAGTAAGTTTCATACTTCCAAATTCGGCTAGCTTCAGCTTCGTAATACCAAGCATAAGCTGATCCATCAACTACTTCACTCCACGTATGGCCTTTATCCTTACTAATTAAAGTCATTGAATCAGGTAAAATCTGGCCTTCCGTTTTTTTATCGGCAGCCAAGATCAGCTCATCATGTGGCCCCACAAATAGAGCCCCGGGCTTCACATACTCTAAAAAAGAATGTCGCAATAACTCTTTACCCTGCTTAAGCAAAACGTAATTAGCCTCACGAACACGCTTTGAGTCACCTTTTTTTTGCCCATCAATAGGCAAACCTTGCAACGTAATAAGATGCTGCTCGCCTTCCTGATTTGCTTTTATATCTCTAACTACTTGCAATGGTAAAATACTTTCCGGCTGAAGCCACTTGGTAATTAAATCTTTTTCAGTAATATTCCATGGCAAAGCATAAACCAGACTGGAATTACTAATTCTGCCCCTAAACAATTGAGCATCTTTTACAAAAAATGCCAAGCGCAATGTACCGTCTAAAGCCAGATCAAAAGCATTAAATTTTGCTCGTGTTTCTTTAACCCATGGCGAAAATCCATTGCCATCAGGGCTAGGCATCAATTGCTGATTAGTCCACTTTGGCAAATTAATTTCCTGCCAATGCTCTCCAGCATCCTCTGTACGCCACACACGCATTCCCGAGCCAATTAAGTAGCCACGCTTCCCATCCGGCAAGAATAAAGGTTGACCAGCATCACTCCGCTCTGGCCACTCCAATTGCTTCCATTGCAGTCCACCATCAATCGACTTCCATAGGGTGTGCCATGTTTGACCATATCCGTCAGCCCCATTAGGCAGATGATAATCCATCCAATTGGTCGTCACATATAGCGTCTGCCAATCTGGAGAGACCCACCAAGCCCCATTTTGGCCGCGTTGCTCAAAAATACGCTTAACGTCGTTATCTATTGTGCCGCGCAATAAACGAATCGTAGAGCGATTTATCGTCTCAGCAATATCATTCATCCAAGGCTCAGTCACTTGAGAAACCTCAGGCTTCTGACGGTTAGGATCTAGCGGTTCTTTAAATTTAATTTCAGCCTGAATTGGTTTAAAAACAAGCAGCTCCCGCCCTTTTACGCGCAAATCACCGCCACCATATGGTTTGTCATTGCGCATGATTTCTTTTTCAAACGTCCACATAGAAAATGCCTTGTATAACCCATAAATAGATGCAATTAAAATTGCCAAACAAAAAAAACCTAATAACAGCCATTTTACTAATTTCATCATGATTGAAATAAGTTTCATTTAAACGGTTCCATCAACCGGTTTAATGCCTTATCAAATGCACCTTTTGTAGAATTCCAAACATTTTTGCCCATATCTTTACCAACCTCAGCCCCACTAAGCATGGCTTGTTTCCAAGTGGCAGAATCAGTCCACTCCTCAATATTGGGCTGTCCACCAATTAAAACCAAATCACTAATAGGCAAATCTGCCAATCCCGCATCCAAATATGCCGGTACATGTGTTGCAAATGCAAATGCTCGAAACTTATCTGAATCAAGCTCCAATTCATGCCGTGGGGCATCCATTTCCACAGTTTGATTGGGGTAACGTTTGCACGGCACGACAACAACGCCACCGCCCATGTTTTTCTGTAAACCTATTTCCATATTTCTCTGAAGTAACCTACGACCATTTTCTAACCATTTTTTTCCAGCGGGGCTTAACTGAGGTAAAAGCTTATCTCCATAAATAGAACAATAATAATAACCATAGCCAATATAATAATCAGGGGGCTGATGGTCACATCCAATATGTCGCATCATAAAGCTGGCATGCCGAGACCAGTTTTCATCTGAACTATTAGCTACAATTAATTTATCACGATTTAAAAGAAGTTTTGATACGACCTTAACGTCTTGCCACGGGTTCCATTTCAGCGCCCAACCCGTTATTACGCGCAAAGGAATTATTGAAAAATTCAAAGCTGTTCCACCATATTCCCGCGTACTGACCCCAGTTTTTTTAACGTACTCCTCATGTAAAGGTCGATAATAAAATTCACATTTTCCAATAATACTTTCAGAGGCGGCAGGAACAATAGGATTACAAATTTTATGCTGTACCACAGGCCTGTTTTTATGACTATCAGGGGTATGAATGCTAGTTGATCGGGTAAGAATATCTTTACCATTGCTCATTTCTTATCCTTCAATATTTCAACAATAACACCATCAGGTACCAAGCTTTTACTTAGCGAAGTTTGCCCTTTTTCATCACTCACACCCTCTGCTAATAGCTGCCCCTCTAATGTTTTTAAACGATAGTGCACATGGCTAGCAGGCAGTCCTAAGCCCGCCCACTCAATTTGAAATGCTTGATCATACTTCCCATTCTCTTTTGGTAAATCCGCCATTGATTGAGAAAGACTAGTCCCCCCACTCAACTCATGACTCGCCCCCTTAATACTCACTTCCCCTGGGCAGTGGATTTCTATATTGCCACCTTTTAGCCGAATATAGCCGCCGCCTGAGGTAAGCAGCACTTCGTCCCCTGCGGCGATTTCTACTTTTTCTTTGCAGGCGGTGATTTTGATATTTTTGTCGGCGGTGATTTCGATGTCGTCGCTTTGCGCTTGCAGCTGAATTTTACCTTTGGCGGCGA
>NZ_JAWQUO010000082.1:0-4396 GCF_033446605.1 Iodobacter sp. CM08
TTCGGCTTGCTTTAAAATCGCCATAATTTGGCTGTCGGAATAGCGTGCTGCTTTCATGTAGAGCTCCTCAAACACTGCGAGAAAATTCTACTTAAAAATGAGCTGGTTTTGTGGGGGGATTACCGTATCTGTGAAAAATGCGGCAAAAAGGTTATCGAAGATTAGGCACTACAGTTTGAATATGGACAGCCAACGCGTGATATGTTTAGTTCAAGTAAAAAAAATGATAATAGAAACCGATAGAAACTAGAGGCAGACCACGGTTAAGAGCATACGAAAGTTGTAAACTGCTCAGGCCCCTGCGAAAGCGCCATGAAATAAAGCAGCACTGGCCTATATCGGGCAAGCGTGTTTGAACCATCTCAGGGGCCAGCTCCTTACTTTTACGTTAGGGATCGCAAAAAATGCACAGACTCGCCAGCGCAAGTGATTTCGCATCGGTCTACTCGATCTATATGCACGAGGAAGTGGTGCCATTCCTTGGCTTCGATCCACTGTCCAAGGAAGAATTTGAGCCAATTTTCGCATCGCTGGTGCGCTCAAACAGCTTCTTCGTGGTTGAGCTCGAAGGCGTAGTGAAAGGCTTCTACCGTGTCACAAGGCATGAAGGTCGGGCTAATCACTCGGCCTATTTAGGGACACTTGCAGTTTCACCAGATGAAAAGGGCTCTGGTTTCGCTTTCAGCATGATGACTGAAGCGATCAAAAACCTAAGTGCAAAAGGCATTCTGCGGGTCGAGCTCATGCTTGAGGCCGACAATCCGCGGGCATTGGCTTTCTACAAAAAGCTCGGCTTTGTTCAGGAGGGCATCATGCGATCCGCTTATAAACGATCTAACCAAGCTCATTACATAGATGAGTTCTTTCTTGCCAAGTTGCTCCAGCCATTGCTTGGAGGCATTAATGTCTAACCCTTCCATCGAGCAGCCCCACACCGGCAGAGCGCTTCAAGCCACATCACATGAATCCGAATGCGAGGCGATTCGTTCAATCGAGCGAACGCGGCTTACAGCTTTAGTAGAAGGGAATATTAAAGATGCAAGGCCAATTCACGCCTCTGAATTTCAACTGATTACGCCCATCGGAATGACTCTCTCCAAGGATCAATACCTTGGCGCAATTTCCGCTGGTGTTCTCAAGTACCACGCATGGGATCCGAAGCACATCGATGTGCGCCTGAACGGCCCAGTGGCCGTCATTCGGTACCAGTCCAGCATGGAGGTCACCTTTGGACCACATTACATTCCACGCACCGAGTACTGGCACACCGATATTTACGAGAGCTCTGAAGACACATGGCAAATCGTGTGGTCGCAAGCAACAGAGATAAGGCCCGTTGATTAGAAGCTCAAAAGCGAGTTCACCACACACATTACCTAACCCATCGCTTGAGCGAAGCAGCCAAAATGTGCGTATTTGGGTTCCTTGCGCTGCGCTACGGCCCCCTCTCAACTTACACAATAGGAACACTCATGGACGTCCAAATTGTTACATTCCCTGAAACAAAGGTTGTTGCCGTTGAGCATCTCGGGCCGCCTGCACTTGAATACGATACGGTGCGAAAGCTAGTTGCTTGGAAGCTAGAAAACCGGCTACTGGATCAATTAAAGTATCGAAGCTACGGCATCCACTACACAAACCCACTCATCACGCCACCTTCCGATCACCGCGTAGATTTTTGCCTTTCTTTTGATGAAGACGTTGGCCCCAATCCTTACGGGATTCGAAATATGGTCATCCCAAGCCTGCGTTGCGCTTTTGCACGGGACATTGGCTCCCGATCAAACAATAAAGCCGCCATCTATCTCCATAAAACTTGGTTGCCCCAAAGCGGCGAATCACCCAGTGATTTCCCCATCTTCTTCCACTACGTCAACGTTGGCCCAAATGTGCGAGAAGAGGAAATGATGACCGATGTCTACTTACCATTGAAGTAGGGTGGGCAAGGCGGTTTATCTTGCCCACGCGGATACGCGGCGTGGGCAAGAAAGCACCCACCCTACGATGTTTTAAATGCTTGCAATAGTGCAATCCAAGTTGAAGCCTGTGTAACAATTAAAACATTCTCCTTAAGTTGATAGGATTGGGTTTACCGGTGAGTTCTCTATTTTTTAAAAAATTAATAGACGACCGGTCTACTTTATAATATAGTTCACGACATCAAGAAAGCGCCAGATAATTTACAGTTAAGTTCTAGGGTCTGTTGACGCTTCATTCACAATTGCGCTGAGCCGGAAAACGGCCAAGCACAAGGCATGTGACGAAGGCAATAACTGGTTATTGCCGAGGAGCATAACGCAGTGAATGGCCATTTTCCGGCTCAGCCCTTTGGGTTTAGCCCATTTTTGGGGCTGCACTGCGTTAAAAATCGCTTATGGTACTCGTACCATGTCGCAATTTTCTCCTTGTTCAGCCCCAAAACGGGGCTAAACGCAGCCGTGAATGAAACGTCAACAGACCCTAGCTAGCAAAACCTAGCACACAAGTAATTGATTACAGAAGGCAGATCATTATTTATAAAATAGACGACTGGTCTATTAATTTAACAAAAAATCATCAGCTCACTACACAGACCATTTTTATGCAGCAGGCCAGCTAAGTAGCAGCCTGATACTTACCCCACCACCGATCAGGATCTAATATGAAACTATTAATTGTGCTTACCTCCCACGACCAACTGGGCAACACCGGCGAAAAGACAGGCTTTGGGCTAGAAGAATTAGCAGCACCTTACTATGCATTTAAAGATGCTGGCGTAGCAATGACACTGGTTTCTCCGCTGGGTGGCCAGCCACCACTTGATCCTAAAAGTGATGATCCTTCCGCTCAAACTGAGGCCACTTTACGCTTTAAGGCCGATCCTGCCGCGCTAAGCATTCTGGCGAATACTTCTAAATTAAGCGATGTTGTGGCTGCTGATTTTGATGCGGTATTTTATCCAGGCGGCCATGGCCCATTGTGGGATCTGGCTGAAGATACGCATTCTATTGCGCTGATCGAAACCATGTTGGCCAGCGGCAAACCCGTGGCGGCGGTATGCCATGCTCCTGGCGTATTCCGCCACCCTAAATCCGCCGATGGCCAATCAGTTGTTGCTGGCAAAAAGGTAACGGGCTTTACCAATACCGAAGAAGAAGCGGTTGGCCTAAGTAAGGTGGTGCCATTTTTAGTGGAAGATATGCTAAAGCAAAATGGTGGCAGCTATTCTAAGCAGGCCGACTGGATGCCTTATGTTGTCAGCGATGGCTTGCTCATTACCGGCCAAAACCCTGCTTCATCCGAGCCTGCTGCACGTGCACTGATGGCTTTACTGGCCTGATCTATTCGGCACAATTTTAAACTTGCATTCATCCGCTTAAATCTCTCCCTGCGCAGCCTCTTTGGCATGGCTTTATGCCATAACACAGGGCTGCGCCTCTTTTTATAAAACCAAAGATCCCCAGATTAGCGTCATACGATACCCATTTCCGCGTGGGCAGCGCTGCCCTTGGCTGAGCGTCAGCTATACTTACACGGATCTTTACTCGGCTAGAGCCACTACAAGATCAACTGACCACGCTTATCTGCCATGAAATGGGCAAAGATATCTACAACGCAAATGATGAAGCCGGGGGCTCCACCCAAAGAGGGCCATATTTTGCCAGTGAGGTGGCCACAGGCTGCAGAACCCGCTGCAAAAGTCGACCGCCTGATTCACTTCAACCCATTTCATGCCGCGATCTTGACGCAAATTTGCAGCAACTTAAGCCGCTCGCACAAAACCCCACATCGCCAATGCGCAACTAGCCTTTCTAATAAAACGAGCTAAAGTAAATAAAAATACGCCTCTGGAGCCGATGATGCTTAAACCACTGCAAGAATGGATTTGCGATAGCTGTGGCAAAACCATTACATCCCCTGATGAGGGCTATGTGATTTGGCAGCACGACAGTAATCAGCATGATTTTGATTTCAGAATCATCCATAAATTTGTTTGCGAGCCGCCTTCTTATCCCTCCTCCGTGCCACTGAAAGATTTTTTAGGCACCAAAGGCAGCACCTACTTACTTTCGTTTATTAGCCTAGGAAAAATCAAAGCCCGAGGCCAATATCGCAATTATTGCCATGTGCTTAATTTCGACGAATTTGTCGATTTATATCGCCGTGTACAAATCCCTTATTACGAAGAAGCACGCACAAAATTTAACAATCCTCAATTATTAGCAGATATGGAAGACGCCAGCGAAGTACATCCTTATCAAGAAGACGTACTCAAACAGATTATTGAAAAATATTGTAAGCGCTCAGCCCTCCCACCTAGCCAGCTGCTTTAGCCTTCGTTATCTTGTGGGCTCTGATCTTTAACAAATGGCAGCAGCTCGTCAATTCGGCTATTGGGCCAAGTCGGGAGTTTTTC
>NZ_JAWQUO010000083.1:0-4105 GCF_033446605.1 Iodobacter sp. CM08
AGCCCCACGAAGCAGAAACCATACTTGATGCGGAGGCAATTAACCGTACTTTAGCGCAATGGTATGCCACACGATCAGCCCCCTATGCTCAGATGTTTTTAAATGCACGGCTATGGGTTAAAACGGCCAGGGAATCGGGCTGGCCGCAAATCGATGATCAACTGGCCTTTGCCCTCTATGCGGATCGATATCCGCAGTTTTGGCAGCACCCATCCATGGCCGCAATTTTTAAAAACGCCAAAGAAACTCAAACGCCTTTGAATACCGCCTTGGCTGAAATCACAGCAAGCCAATGGGATCAGATCATGCTGCACTTACCACCCAAAGAAAACCAATGACAGAGACCTGTAGAGCATGTGAAAAAAGTGGCCTGCCTATTCTATTGGTGCGCCCTTCTGTAATTGCAAACAAAGCAGATTTGCAACCACCCGGCAGTGCAAAGCTGCTTTCGCACGCCATTGCGCAAAAAGCGGCTCAGCTTGCTACGCCTAAGCAATCGCGCTATGTACTGCGAACCCTGCGCCGGGGCTATTTATATGTGTTTTATGAAACCCCGCCAGCAGGCAAAAAAGATGGCTGGGATATCTATCGGATTACGCCAGAAGGGGCGCTTTACTCTACCTCGCATCCCTCCTTTTATTTAGCAGAGCCTTTTTCTTGTAATAAATCCGGCCATTTGCATAAAGTGCGTTTGCTGACGATTCCCCAAGCTCATAAAACGGGGAAAATATGGCTGGCTTATAGCGCCAACTTATGGAATGACACGCTTAAAAAAGCGAATCAGGCCAATCCAAAAGTCATGCAATGCCTTGATGTTAAAGCCTACTTAGATAGTGGAAAAGCACCAGACAATGCGTTTGTTGCCAAGGCAGAAAGCCCAGGGAAATTTGTTGCTGAATATGCACTGCGCAATGTAAGCCCGGGCAAAGATGCGGAGCCCTACTTCCCTTTTAAAGGCGGAATAGGCGCGCTGGATCAACTGACTGGCCATATGCAGCAACTGGGCAATATGCACCCCAAGACCAAAGATAAAGGCCTTGTGTTTGCCCTGCATGACCCAGTGGCGGTTTCTGCCGAACTGAATCACTTGCGCATGCGGGCGCTGGTGAGGAAGAGTGAAGTTGCAGTCCCTTACAGGCGGGGTGTCTTATGCTCAGGCTTACTTATTGGTTTAAAAAAATGCATCGGTGATGATCATTATAAGAAGACTGGGACCACCTTACTCGATGGAGCACAAAGACGTATAGGCTCAATGAATAAAGCGCTATATGATAAAAATAAACTTAACCCCTCTTTTAGACCTAGCCTAAAAGACACTATATGGAAGCCAACTCATGCGGGGGGGCCTGTTACACCAGCAAGTATGGGAGAGGTTTATCAGCTGGAAGATGATGCACTTCGTAAGACTAAGGCTAATGAGCGTACCCAAACAGACTGGGCAAAACTAAGTACTTTTTTTGATGAGCCAAAACGTGCACAGTTTATGCTTGAGTACGATAAAAAAATGGCAGAGATGGATCAGATCATCACCTCATACGATGATGATTACGCCGCTGCATCTCAAAAAAACGTGACTGATTGTTTTGCCCTGCATTTTGATGAAAATGACCCGAACGATCCTAAGCAAACCCACCATAGTGCGGGGGCTTGCTATAGCGAGGAGGCTTTTCATGTTTACGGCGGGGGCAGCATGGGCCCTAGTAGCGCCGAGCTTGCATATCAACAGGCGCTAAAAAAAATCACCGAGCAGGATGCGGTGATGCTGCGTGCGCAGCTTTCTAATCAAAAATCAGTGTTTGAATATGTGGCCGAAGATAATCAGGCCAAAAGTTACAACCTACTCAAAGACTTACTTATGCCACAGCTTAGCCCTAAGTTTAGCTGGCTGAATGAGGCGGTCTTTGGCTTTCATCAGGGCGTTTCTACAGCACTAATTGGCGGGGCGGTTGGCTACGCAAGCGAGCACAGTAGCTTTAAAGTAATAGAAGGTAAGCTACTGGGCATGACTTTGCTTGGCCAGAATATGGAGCATATTCTGGCTGGTGTGCTTGATAAAACCAAGATCAAGCCTCGGCCCCTATTAGTCAGTGTGTTCTTGCCTTTTGACGAGGCGATTGCATTGCTTGTTAGTAAGCGTTATACGCCAAGTAAAAAACTGATGAATAGCATGCGCAATCAAAGCCTGATTGAGCTGCATGTGATAACCGATACCGATAAGCTGAAACATGCAACACAAAGCGCCACTGCATTAAAAGACGCTGAAAAAGTATCTCTGAGTATCTCGAGGCTTAATTTAACAGCAGAAGGCGTAGCGGGGATACAAAAGGTATCGGCAGAAGATTTTGGCAAAATGTTTGCGCAGCAAAGGCACGTGGCAGAGACGGCTAAAGAAGCTTTAAATAGCTTAAAAGAAAACAGCTGGCGTGGCAGTAAAGCGGTCTTTATTAAGGCAGAGGGCCGCATTGCCATCGGCTTTTTATCACTGCAAATGCTGGGCTTAAATGGCAGCCTTAAATCTTTAGCCGCTGCCAGCCCCGAAGATCAAAAAGCCTTGCGCGATGCTTGGTTCGGCATTGCCAGCAATGGCTTGGGTGCGGTTGGGGCCACCGGGGAATTAGCGGGCATTGCTGCCGCACAATTTGCGAAGCACGGTGCATTAACTATGACATTAAAAGCCATAGGTGGTTTTGCAGGCTGGGGGGCGTTATTAGTAGATTCTGCGCAGGCTTTTACTTTTGCAGGCGAACGTTTTAAGCGAAATGATATGAACTCATCATTTGCGTGGATAAGTACTAGTGCTTTATATGGCCTAGGTGGGTTCTCAGGCATGGCTGCAACAGGTGAGATGGTAGTTAGATGGATAGGCACTAGGGCCATTATTTCTACTGCAGCAGTGGCCTCTGAGGGCGTAATTGTTATTCTGGGTATGAGCTTAACTGGTTGGGGCTTGATTTTAATGGGGCTGGGTGTACTGGCATCATCCGGCTCTGCAATGCTTACGCCTACCGAGTTAGAAGATTGGGCCGAAGATTGTTTCTTTGGCAAGGTGAATAAGTTTCACACCGCTGCAGAGGAAGAAAGAGCGCTCTTGAAGGCCTTACATAAGAGCAATCAGGCCGCGCCTGAGCCTCAGTCTAAATATGATGTTAAGCAATCCCAGCGGGCAGACAAATCAGCCCCTGCCTCTGTCAAACCCTAAAGAGCTTATTATCTATGACATCAAATACCCCCTCAACCACGGCTTATCGTGTACTGAAAGGTGAATACCCGCCAGCAATGATTGATTTATCTAGTTTAGGCATTGTCACTTACCTAGATAAAAAATCGACTACACAGCAAAAAGGCAGCACGTTTAGCGAAGTCAGAAATGTTTACAAGCAAGTTATTGAGTTTGGTAATACCACAAACTATCAACGAGGCTTGTTAATGCTGTTTTCGCTGATGTCCTTTTTTGGGTTCTTTCCCGTCATGGTTTATGCTGCCTATGCGTTTACATGGTTTTTTAGTGGAGCAGGGGCAGTTCTTTTTTTTATGGCTTTGGTTATGTTTGCGTTTAGCCTTTTTGGCGTTTTTGCTACCTTTCATGGTGGCGTATATTTTCTAAGAGCTGATATGTTTTCACTTAAAAACGACAGCTTATTTTTTGATAGGAAAAATAAAAAAGTTTACCGTGTTTTTAGAAACATACCTGCCCTTATCGATTACGTTAGAAATAGCTTTAAAAAACGTAATCCATTTTATGCTTGGCCTACCGTGATTGTTGAATACGATTGGGATTCTTTAATATTTGTTTATGTTTCAAAAGTAGTGATGCTGGGGCAATTGCCATCGACGGTTCACACCCTGGGTGTGGGGATTAAAGATCCTGATTTTGCACAAAAACAAGTCGCTAAAAGTGATCATGATAAAGCCTGGGATCAAATGCTAAAGCACGAGGCAATACCAGACTTTGTTGATTTTTTTACCATTGGTAATCCACTGGTCATGAGTGAATATTCAGTGCAGGCATTATGGGCGTATCTGCATGCCTATATGGAAGAAAACGGCCCGGCTTTACCTGTTGGCGAAACTTTAGCCGAAGCTGCCCCTAATAGTTGGTGGCAAT
>NZ_JAWQUO010000084.1:0-3626 GCF_033446605.1 Iodobacter sp. CM08
GGCGAAAGAAGTGAGGTGAAGGGCTTTATCTACAAAACAAGGTCGATGCCTTAAGGGCGCTATCAAGCTCACTTCACCTCGTGTGGTAGTAGCTAACCACCACAGGGAACAAGATACAAGGGCGTCAATAAAATAACTAATAACTGGGGTCAGAACAAACTTAATTCCTGCTATGTTTCATACCTTTAGAGCTGAAGCAAGCGGATTTAACTTTACTCTGACCCCAGTTATTTGCTTATGATTGTTTTGAGGGAGCATAACTCTTGTTCGCTGTAGGGCTTTGTTAGCCACTTCTAATTTTAGCGTGAATAGCTGCTCGTCAACCTTCTTAGATAGTACTTCATAGTCTTCTGAAATTTGTTCTTGACTCTTATTGGCCAAAAAAAATAATGTTCCAGACATGGACTTAAGCAGTAAAACAATGGATTCAGTAACTATAATTCCATTAGTTGATACCCACCTATTAATCGCTTTTTCAGTCAAGCTTAATAGCGGCTCTCTATAAATATCTGCGCTATTTACTATAGCCAGCGCATCTCTTTGTGCTGTTATTCTATTATTAAACTCGCTCATAGCACCTAACTTCAATTTTTTTTAAAATTTCAGACATCCACAAATCAATATTTCTAAGTTCTACTTTCGCTTCGGATATTTCTGCCGTGGTTAACATTTCACCTGCACCTCGTGTGCATAGCACTCTTGCTTTCTCAAGAATGCTGTATACAGTCTCGTTTATTGGTACGCTATTCATACCTAAAATACGGGCTGAGTTACGAGAAAAATTTGGTTCGTTGTTTGCTAGAAGTGAGAAACAGGTTGCAAAATTTCTCATTCCTAAAAATACTGATGAAAGGTCAAAAGTTTCTGTAAAGGAAGATTGCTCAATTGATTTTTTTGCAGATAGAAAAATATCATAAAATTTTTTACAGTCAGAATAACCATTTTTATATACGCTTGGTTTACCTATTATCCTCAAAAAGTCATTTGTGTCTGACGCATATACAAGCTTTGCTTCTAAATAAAGATGCCATGCAAATGGGTTGCCCTCTTGCCATAGCTCAAGTATTCGCTCATATGAATATATAGAGTAGTCGCTTGGGTTAAACCGAGTATCTAATCCATGTACTATTGCAAGCATATCGATGTCTGACGAGGTATCTACTTCACCACGGCATACAGATCCAAATACGTAGATATGCACGTTTACCGCCTATTGAATCGTTTGATGATAATTGACATGAAGAACCCGAACATGATGAGCCTAAATAGAAATATTACAGTTAGATATAATGATGGATAGCCCGCTGGATTCAATACACCTAATAAAATTTGAGGGGAAAGAATAAAAGACTCGCAGTAGAAATTTAAGTCATTTAACCTTTTATTTATAAAAGCGTGAAATCCAGAAATTAGTAATAATGCAATGAATACCGCCCTAAACAACTTCCAGGTTGACTCTCCGTTACCCCAAATAAAATCTAAAACCTTAAATTCAAACCATTCAAAAAAAACTTTAATCCTATTCAGGCCCTTGAATTTTTTACGATAATAGGACTCTTGGGATTTCCAAGCTTTATGTAAATGATCTTCACTTGCTTGAAGTTCAATGCTGATTGCTTGGTTTGCCGATTTTGCATCACCAAGTTGTTGGTAGTTAATTCGAAGTGAGCGTGCGAACTTTAGCTTTAGATTTTCTGGGCCAGGGCAGCCAACTTTAAGAATGTCACTATCGATATGACTTTTCTCAAAAGAAGCATAGTCAAATTTGCAACCGTTAAAGCTACTACCTACCAAATTGCTGTTAACGAATCTACTTCCAGTGAAGTCACAATCTTCGAAACTACAGTTTCTTAGATAGGAAGAATCGAAAATGCAATAACGAAAATCAACATTTTTAAATTCAACTTTCTTTGCTACTAATCGTTCAAATAATTTGTTTACGAATTTTCCACCACAAACAGGCGAATCAAACATTTTATCGGATAGCTTCTCGCGATTGCTATTTTTTATCATTCAGAACTCCTCTCAGTAGTTTCATGCAAGCAATAGGAAGCAATGGGGTCAGGTTTTACATTTTGCAATAGATAAAACTTAAAGTGATTTGTAAACCATGTTTAATTAATTGCTTTATGTCAAATGTAAGACCTAACCTTAAAAAACTATGGGGTCAAGTCTTGCAATGCAACAACCAAGTAAACTATTTGTTGGATTGCAAGACCTGCCCTCAATTTTGAGGCCTTGGGGTCAGGTGTTCGCAGTAACAGTAATTTAGCTAGCGGGTTAAAGTCCCGTCCGAGGAATTGTCCATGCGCCTCGGTAGTACGAAAGAGCGGCGTTTGAGTAATCAAGGGTCGTGAGTTCTTTACGACAAAGAGGCAGACCGTAACGCAAGTGAACCTAGATGTAGCCTCGTTAACATTGCAGTTGCCGACCTCGTGTCTGTATAGGGAAGGCCGTTGTTCGGATGTGTTGGCAATGGAAGCCACATCCGCGAGCTGTCGGGGTAGCAGGGGCGGTATGTTTTGGAAGTTAAATTACCCAGTGCTGGAGATCCATCACGGTGGCAGGGAGACTGCCAAGCGCAATGTATAAGGAAACGAAATCAGTGCGTATCGTGATGGAAGTCGGAGGGGTTCATAGTACCGTTCGAGATTGAGGGACAACATAACCCCAGTCGAGGGAAGGGACCCTGCTTTGTTCATGCAACTGAAGAGCTGAGGATCAGGAGATTGCCATGTTGCTAATCACTCCGAATGAGATCAGGACGCTACAGAGGAAGCTGTACATCAAAGCCAAGCAGGAACCAAACTATCGTTTCTACGCACTTTACGACAAGATTTACCGCGCTGACACCCTCAAGTTGGCATGGCGACTGGTCAAGGCAAACAAGGGCAGTCCTGGGGTTGATGGGATTGACTTTGCTGCCATAGAAAGCGGCGAAGGGGTAGATTGCTACTTGTCGGCAATTAGTCAGGAACTGCAAGATAAAAGCTACCGGACTGGGGCGATCAAGCGCGTCATGATTCCCAAAGCGGATGGCAGTTTGCGTCCACTCGGGATTCCGACGATACGAGATCGCGTGGTTCAGATGGCGACTAAGCTGGTGATGGAGCCTATCTTTGAGGCGGATTTTTGCGAGCACTCCTATGGGTTTCGCCCAAGGAAATCAGCACATCAAGCGATAGACGCCATTGCAGAAGCTTTGTGGCAAGGTAAAACGCAAGTCATCGATGCTGATCTGTCAAAATACTTCGACAGTATTCCGCACGCCAAACTGATGACCACGGTGGCTGAACGTATTGTGGATGGGGCCGTACTGGCTTTGATTCAACAATGGCTTAAAGCGCCGGTGATTGGCAAAAGCGAGAATGGAAAAGCAGCAACGGTCAGTGGAGGTAAAGGGCAGCGCAAGGGCACGCCCCAAGGAGGGGTGATTTCTCCGTTGCTATCGAACCTCTACTTACATCTACTGGATAGAATCTGGCATCGCCACAATTTAGGTAAGAAACTACAAGCGAGCTTGGTGCGGTATGCCGATGACTTTGTAGTGCTCTGCCGTGGCGAGACCCAAAGCCCGCTGGCGCATATGAAGTGGATATTGGATCGGCTGGAATTGACGCTTAACG
>NZ_JAWQUO010000085.1:0-3410 GCF_033446605.1 Iodobacter sp. CM08
CTAATGGACACTACAAAGCCAATATAAATTTACAAAATGGCATGACCGATGGCAGTCTGGAAGGATCAATTATTGAAGTCCTAGATTTAAATGATCAATTAGTAAAAGAAAATATCCCTACTGGATTTTACAATATTGGCTATTACATCGAGCATGGCTATGGCTACGATGAAAACCCTGAATTAGCGCTAAAATATTTCCGAAAATCTGCCGATATGGGCAGTCCAGCTGGGCAATACTATGTAGGGGAGAAACTACTTCCATTGGATATGGCTCCTGTTGTTGGTGATAAAATGCAGCAGTGTGCAGCTGAGCAAGGGCATGGGGAAGCAGCAACTTCTCTAGCTATTGGATTGCAATTAGAAAAAAAATATAACAATGCAGTTCGAATATTTCAACTTGGCGTGAAAGCTGGTAATGAAAGTGCTGCTTCATATTTAGAGCATGGTTTTGAAGGAATACCTCCCACTAATGAGCTGTATTACCTAGGGCAAACCAAAGATGACGAACGTTCACGCCGCTATAAAGCAATTGGCGCTGTACTAGGCCGCTATTCTTATCTCAAACCGACAGTAGAAGAAATTGACGATATTGTGCCCTTGCCACCAGCTAAATTGCCACCTTGGGACGGCTCTTTAAAATGGCTAAAAGCCCATGAAGCGAATATTGCACCAGCTAAACCCAGTGATGAACTGATTGCTAAACTGGCTAAAGCCAAGGGCCTAGACCCTGCATCGGGCATGCCGCTGGCCCTGCTTAAAAAAACGGAAGTAGCTCCTCCCGCCCCAGCCGTCGTTGCATCCCCAAGCCGTGTTGCCCTTGGCACCCTCTGCCACAATGGCTTGCCTTGCCCAGAGGCCGGTCTGTGGGTTGGCTATTTTGAAGGGCAAAAATATAGCCACCTGCTCAGCAAAGGCCAGCTTATGCCCACCATTCCAGCATCCATTCCCCGCAGCAATAAACTGGCCCAATGGCTAAAAGGCTCAGAAAAAATGGAACTGGCTATGGAATGGCAATTGGAGAAATATAGTTAATAACCGACGGCCCATCTTTTGAAAAGGAGTGCGCAAATGAATAACGATGATGAGTCGGTAAAAATATTGCCTAGTCATGAAATGGGAATTTCTAAGAGGGCTGATGGTACTGTTTTATGCTACTCAGAGGACTCTATTGAAATTGAACTTAAATCAATAAAAAACATTGGAATTGAAAATATTATCGATATAGAAAAATATGAAATTATCAATTTATTTGACTCCGTCTCCCATTACATGAAATTTCATGGGGGTGGGGAAGTACAGCTTTCTTATAACCTTGATGGCCGCTTACTTGATCTAGAGATTACAAATGTATTTATCGTCGTAAAAGAAGGCAATAAGATTACTTTAAAAAGAGCCTTAGACAACAAATCATCTGTTTTGCATGAGCTGCAATAATGAGCATGTAAACTGCTCATTTTGCAAGCTTTATGATGTGGGCTTTTTACCGTTCAGGGCCATATTTGGCGGGGCTTGAGCCTTCATCATGCAGGTGCATAAAAATTAGTGGGTTAAGTGGGCAGGCGTGGCGGGGTCATGAGGGCGCGCGCTGGGGGCTGAGTGCAGGCTCCACCCAAAATGCATATAAAAAAGCCCGCTGTTGTGCGGGCTTGCTTTTTGCTTTCTTTTATTCCGATATCGCGTAAGGTTTGAACCGAATCACCTCCACCCCCAGCCAGTCATTTAGCTCCTTCATGCGTTCCTGCAAGGGTTCAATCTCGTTATAGGCAAACACGGTGGCCGCCTTCTCTACATCACCCAAGCCGCCGGTGTTGTTGGGGATGATGCCCATCAGTTGTGCGGGTACGCGGTGGGCGCTTAGCTGATCGTCCCTTGTTACGTTCTTGATATTCCAGAAGTCGTCCTTCGCCGCCACTTCTGAGATAGGCAAGATTTGCATGCCGTCTTTCTTGCCGCCAGGCGCATACACCATCAGATTTTTAAAATTGCCCGGGCCTTTGCTGCCTTGTAATGCGGTGCGCAGATCATCGATATAGCTTTCGTTTTGCGCGGCGTCGGTCATGTACAGAATAAAACCGGCGTGGCTGCCGTTGGCAAAGTAGCGGCGGCGAAACAGCGTGGCCGATTCATTGAGCCAAGTTGAATTGAGCGCCGCTAGGTATTCGGGTAGGCCGTAAATTTCTTGATTGATATCAGGCTCTAATAACTGGAAAACAGATCCTTTCTTGAATTCGTATTCATTGGCGTAATTAAGGATCTGAAAATACTGCTCTTCTTTCAGCCCTACCCGCATATATTTAGCCAGTGCATGCTTCAGGCCCAGCACCTTGCCGGTGCGGCTGGTAATCTTTTCAAAGTATGCATTGCCAAAGATCAGGTAATCGAGCGCGAATTTTGAAAACTCAGACCGGCTTAACAGCGGGTGCGGGATAAAGGTTTTTAACAGGATATTGCGCTTTACCTGTAGCGGGCTGGAATGATGAACAGCGGCGTGGTAGGTTTTAGCTAGGCCATCAAATGACATCGGCGGTTCGTACCACTTGCCATTGTTCACACACTCTAATAAGTCCAGCAGCTCGCGGCGATCGAGCACGGCGGAAGGCTCGCCAAAGGTGAAAGCCACCGCGTTATCGGGCGCTTTTGCTTCTGGCGTTAAGGTGGTTTTTGCTTGGTAATAAGATTGTTTTTTCATTTAGTAGATCGCCATAAAGCTGGAATTGGTGGAGGTCGAGCCTTCGAGCGGCTCATTAAGTAAGGCGTGCATACATGCCCAGGCTAAGTCGGCGTGGCTGACTTCTTCGGAGCGGCTAGCCGAGTAAGTCACATGCCGCCCGCTGGCGGTCATGGTTTTTTGAATTGCCATAAATGCGGCCGCAAGATCCGTCCAGCCCGCGTCAAACTCCAAGCGCCCTTTGCGGATCACGTCTTGCGCCTTCATGACTAAGCGCGCTTTCATCTCCACGCTGTAATTGATGGCCTTAGCCGCTGGGTAGAATTGTTTAACCAATTGGTAAACGCCCTGCCCGATGCCGGTGGTATCAATGCCGATATACGCCACGTTGTATTGGCTGCAGATATCCTTAATCCCTTGCGCCTGCGCGGCAAAATCCATGCCTTTCCACTGCCGTTTCTCCAGTACGCGGAACTTGCCGCCAGGCACCAGCGGCGGAGCCAGTACGATCAGGCCCGCGCTATCGCCTGATAAAGCGGGGTCGTAGCCAATCCACACAGGCCAGTAACCAAAAGGACGAGGGGCAATGGCTTTGAAGTCTTCCCATTTTTCCCAGCTATCAACCATGCACTTTTGCAATTCAGCCAGCGGAAAAATGCTGGCGCTATCGTCGATAAATTCACACATCAGCAAATTTTGATAATCGTTGGGGTTGTATCGTTTTTTGATCTTGTCCAGAT
>NZ_JAWQUO010000086.1:0-3248 GCF_033446605.1 Iodobacter sp. CM08
ATCGGCAGGCGCGGGCTTTGGCCATCAGTTTATCCCTAGGGTGGGTCAGGAGGTGACTGTCAGCTTTTTAGGAGGTGACATTGACCGCCCTGTTGTCACTGGCGTGGTCTACAACGGTAGCCATTCAGTGCCCGCGTTTAGCGGCGCAGGCAGCTTACCCGCCAATAAAACCCTATCCGGTATCAAAACCAAAGAGCATGAAGGCGGCCAGTATGGCGAGCTGCTGTTTGATGATAGCAAAGGTGAAGTACGCACTAAATTATCCAGCGAGCACGGCAAAACCCAGCTTAACCTTGGCTATCTGATCCATCCAAGAACCGACGGAAAAGGCGAGCCACGCGGTGAAGGTTTTGAGTTGCGCACGGATAATCAGGGCGCAATCCGCGCCAATGGTTTACTCATTAGTACCGAAGCTAAAAGCGGCGCATCTGGCAAGCAACTCGACCGCAGCCCCGCCCAAAGCCAGCTTGAATCAGCATTTTCACTAGCCCAAAGCCTTGGTGAAACGGCCACCAACCAGCTTGCCGACACCATAGAAACCGGCGAAGACAATAAAACAATTAATCCGGACAATAGCGCGGGTAACCAAAACAGCCAAGGCCATTTGCACCATCATATCCACGCCAGTAAAAGCCTAGAAGCAGGCACAAATACGGATAAAGACGGTAAAAGCCAGTCCGAAAAGCAAGCAGGCCAACAGAATATCATTCTGCTACACGGGGAAGACGGCATCGCCATCACCAGCCCGCAAAGCCAGACAATTACCGCAGGCACAAACCTTGATCTGGTTGCGCAGCGCGACACCAACCAAACCTCTGGCCGCCGCTGGATTCACAACGTCGGCCAGCACATCAGCCTATTTGTGGCGGGGGTAAAAGATAAAGTCGCGCTAAAACTGATCGCCGCCAAAGGCAAAATCCAGTTGCAAGCGCAGAGCGACGATATTGAAATCACCGGCGATAAAGACCTAAAAGTCACTGCTTGCAAGGGCCTACTCAGCATTTCGGCTAAAGACGAAGTTTTAGTCACCGCAGGTGGCGGCTATATCCGGCTAAAAGGCGGCGATATCGAAATTCATTGCCCAGGGGAAGTAAGCATTAAGGGCGCGAGCCATGATATGAGTGGGCCAGCGAGCTTAACGCCCCAATTTGTGCCCTTTGTAAAAGCCAAGGATTGTTCACAAAAAATGAAAGATGCCGCTGCGGGCGGCGCAGCTGTTCTTTGATATACAGGCCAAAATTAATGCAAAACACAGCACTCTTTGACCCATGGCCTCCACTGGCTATTGAACCGGTTCATATTACGCAGTTGACAGCACAAATTGGATCGTCAAAACAAGACGGCACTCTCTATTTGCTGATTGATCCTATGCTGGGCGAGCCACGCCCCTTGGATGGCGGGCCAGATGCTGCGCCACCAGAAAACACGCCTACTCTGCAAGACTCCCGCACAGCAGCATGGGACGGGCGAAACATCACCATGCTGACTTTTAGCGAGCCGCCTTTGCCTTATGCTCAATTGCCCTATTTAGTGCAATTGCAGGGCAAAGAAGACCCTTTATTTGCAGAGTCTATTCAGATTGCATTAGAAAATAATCTTGCACTGCTAGAGAGAGGTTTTGGCGGGCTGCCTGTATGCGCCTGGCTACAAAGCCATGCAAGTAGCGATGAGCTGGCGGCATGGTTAGTCAGAATGATGCAGCAAAGAATAAAGGGACACGCAGGTAAGCGCTATTTAAGAGCAGCTGACCCCAGAACATTGCCTTTACTTTTAGCGCTGCTGGGTAAAGAGCGCATCAGTCTGTGGCTTGGGCCTGTTTCTAACTGGTATTTTTTATCTATCGACGGCAGAGTCACCCATCTACAAAGCACAGGGGGCAACAAGGCAATGCTGGTATTAAAGCCCCACGAAGCAGAAACCATACTTGATGCGGAGGCAATTAACCGTACTTTAGCGCAATGGTATGCCACACGATCAGCCCCCTATGCTCAGATGTTTTTAAATGCACGGCTATGGGTTAAAACCGCCAGGGAATCGGGCTGGCCGCAAACCGATGATCAACTGGCCTTTGCCCTACATGCCGATAAATATCCGCAGTTTTGGCGGCACTCATCTATGACTGCAATTTTTAAAAACGCCAAAGAAACTCAAACTCCTTTGAATACCGCATTGGCCGAAATAACCGAAAGCCAATGGGACCAAATCATGCTGAACTCACCGCAAAAGAAGACCAATGACGGATACCTGTAGAGCTTGTGAAAAAAGTGGTCTGCCTATTCTATTGGTGCGCCCTTCTGTAATTGCAAACAAAGCAGATTTGCAACCCGCTGGTAGTGACAAGCTGCTTTCGCACGCCACTGCGCAAAAAGCCGCCCAGCTTGCCACACCTAAGCAATCGCGCTTTGTCTTGCGCACCCTGCGCCGAGGTTATTTATATGTGTTTTATGAAACACCGCCAGCAGGCAAAAAAGATGGTTGGGATATCTATCGGATTACACCGGAAGGAGCGCTTTACTCTACCTCGCACCCCTCCTTTTATGCGCAAGAGCCTTTCTCATGTAATAAAGCCGGCCATTTGCATAAAGTGCGCTTACTGACGATTCCCCAGGCTCATAAAACGGGGAAAATATGGCTGGCTTATAGCGCCAACTTATGGAATGACACGCTTAAAAAAGCGAATCAGGCCAATCCAAAAGTCATGCAATGCCTTGATGTTAAAGCCTACTTAGATAGTGGAAAAGCACCAGACAATGCGTTTGTTGCCAAGGCAGAAAGCCCAGGGAAATTTGTTGCTGAATATGCACTGCGCAATGTCAGCCCGGGCAAAGATGCGGAGCCCTACTTCCCTTTTAAAGGCGAAGCAGGCGCGCTGGATCAACTGAATGGCCATATGCAGCAATTGGGCAATATGCACCCCAAGACCAAAGATAAAGGCCTTGTGTTTGCCCTGCATGACCCAGTGGCGGTTTCTGCCGAGCTAAACCATTTGCGTATGCGGGCGCTGGTAAAAATGAACGAGGCACTAACCCCCTTCGCCCAGGGAATGCTCTGCTCTGCCAGGCTTAGCGGCATTCAAAAAATGCTTCATGAAGACAATTTCAAGAAAACGGACTCATTTTTTGAATCGGGGGCAAGGGATTTAGGCGTGATTACCAAGGGGCAATATGATCGAAAAGAATCTAATGCCTATGGTCAGATCCCGATTGATTATTCAAGGAAAACACTGTGGGAGCCACTTGATACCACAA
>NZ_JAWQUO010000087.1:0-2728 GCF_033446605.1 Iodobacter sp. CM08
ATGTCGGCGCTTGGTGCTTGCATGCGCAAATTGGTTCACCTGTGCTTCGGCGTCCTGAAAACACAAAAAAAATATCAAGCTGAGTATCAAAATGCTTGACCGGCAAGACGGTATCTACAAAACCATACGACTTACGGCCTTGCGCTTGAAACAGCGCCTCGAGCCGTGATGGCTAACCCATCAATCGAGAGAACATGTCCCGGCGAGCTGGGTCATGCCTCACATCTCAAACGTTATGTGAAAGGTAGGTAGAGAATGTCATTTATTTCTGGAATTAAGGAACCGAAAGATATGCTGTTAAAGTTAGTGAGGGAAGGTAATAGAGTAAATTTTGAGGAAAACTCAGAGAATGTAATGGATCATTTTTTCAACTTTTCTATTACAGCTCATTCCTTGCGAGACTGGTGCATCCATTTTCTTTCTCTGCAAAATAAAAAAACAACTCGATCAAGCATGGGAGAACGAAAAACATTTAGTCATAGCGAAGGATATAGCTAATTCGGTAAAACATTTAAAAATTACCATGTACACCCCAAATCTAACAGGAACCTCACCCTCAACCACTCAAAATATTGTGTTTTATTCGAATGAAAACATATCAGAAAAAATAGAAAAAGCTGAAAAAAGCACCGAATATCGAGAGTCTAAAACGCAAGAAAGTCCAAGCTTTCTTATTACCTTTGCAGATGGTACAACTGAAAATTTAACTGACTATATTATTGAAACAACAAAGCATTGGGTTAAATACTTTGACACCAATGGTATTCCTAGGTATATGGTTGATGAAAAAGGTATTTTTTTAAATAGGCTTGATTGGCATTTAATCACATAACAAGAACCTTTAGGAAGAACCTTTAGGGTCAGGTCTTACATTTGACATGAATTAATCAAAGCTGCTTTGCAAACCACTTTAAATTTTATCTCATGTAAAATGTAAGACCTGCCCCCTTACTTTGGTTGCATCTTTTTTTCGGCATCCGGACTGCGAATACGAATATGAATAACTGTGAAACAGGGGACAGACCACGATTAATTACTGTTTTCGCGGCGTGCTTATTTATTTATTTATTGTGCAGCGGTAATACGCCTAACATGGCATTCAAGCAGACTGGCCGGAACGTGCGGCTTTTTATCCAATTGCAGCGTAGGCCAGCTGCTTAATTTTGACGTTAGGCAAAAAGGACTTTCACTTGAGCTGGGAAGATACATTCAAAATATTTCTATCTGCACTTACAGCCATGGGCGGTGCTTCAATCATAATTTTCGCGATGAGCTCTTGGCTTGGTAAAGTCTGGGCTAGTCGAATATTAGAACGAGATCGACTCAAATATACAACCGTGCTTGAAGACTTAAAAACGCAAAACCAGATATCAATTGATAAACTAAATTCAAGTCTTGAAGCTGCAAACTTAAAACTTACAATTGCTTATGGCGGTATTTTTGAAAAACAATCAAATGCAATTCTTGAATTGTATTCAAAACTCCTAGAGCTTGAGCTTGGTGCAAATCCACGCAGCCTCACAGAGGCACAGAAATGGAATGATTACAAAGATCAAATTCGTGAAGCTGCAAATTTCTATCACAAACAGCGCATCCTTATTCCAAAAAGCCTCGATGAAAAAATCTTGAAAGCTATTGAGGAAGCTCATGCAATTCTTGCGGAATCCACTAGCGGACATACACCAGCAGAATTCGCACACAGATTTAGCGAAGCTAAAAATATTGCATTATTTGAAATGAGAAAATTACTTTCAGTAACAGTTTATAGCGAGCCCGCCTAACAACTGGTTCAAATCGTTCGCTTCGTTCCCTGGGGCGGGCTAAAGCCCGCCCTTTAACCAAACGTTAGGCGTTCCAAGTTCAAGGAGGGGCCATGGATAGCGAAACATACGATCAGAAGTTTGCCCAACCAAAAATCGATCAGGTAGTCAGCAGTGTTCATGCCCCTGAATTAGCAATTGGGCAACTAAAGGAAGCTCAAAAGTATTTGGTCGAGGTTCGGCAGGAGCTCCGTGAACCAAACGCGAATATTCCTAAGGTAGATGCTGCGCTTTCTGTACTGCAAGAAAGGATGAAGGGCCATCCATCTTGGAAAGAGTGGTTTCTAAAGCCGGTCGTTACTAATGTTGTAGTTGCCATCCTATCTGGCTTGGTCGGCTACGTGATTGGCAAACTTCCGTAATACGCATCTGCCATACAACACCTAACCCGGCAGTCGAGCGGAACGGCCCATAAAAAATTAGGGTCAGGTCTTGCAATCCAACAAATAGTTTCCATGGTTGTTGGATTGCAAGACCTGACGCCAGCTTCTCTTTGCGATAAAGCAGCACAGCGCCGGTTAATTTTACGTTAGGTTTACTCGAGGAAATTCATGGACATGATCCTACTATTCGGCGATCCAAACTCTGGAAAGACAACAACCATGAATTTGGTATACAGCGATCTTATTGCAAAGGGAGCAACAGTTGTCGAACCAAAAATGCAGGTCGGAGGAAATCCGTTAGATTTTGAGTGCGTCCTAAAATACCAGGAAAAATTAATCGCAATCTTCTCTATGGGAGATTATTTACATGAATGCTATTCGGCAATTATTAAGTACGCATACTGATGTAGGCTGCTAAATATGGACACCTTCAATTGAGATAAAATCATCTCTGGAGGTAAGTCATGGCAAGTCGTTATACCGCTGCATTTCGTGCAGAAGCCGTTAAATTAGTACTCGAACAAC
>NZ_JAWQUO010000088.1:0-2480 GCF_033446605.1 Iodobacter sp. CM08
AGGACAGTGAAACACCTTAGCGCCGATGATAGTGCAGATTACCTGTGTGAAAGTAGGTCATCGCCAGACACCTTATGTAGTAAACAAAACCCCCGTACTCGAAAGAGGCGGGGGTTTTGCTTTGTGCGCAAGAAAGAGGTGTATGGGCGAAAACAAGCGATAGTTGGTGCTTATTTACTACACTACTTTGCGCTATCCATGCATTAAAAAGGCTCACGCCAACCTTAGCTGCATGTTCACGAGGGGGTTGTGCTGAAATCTTTTATGCCTGAGGCTCAACGCCGCTTCTTTAGATTAAATATTTAAGGTTTAGTTTTGATAAATAAAGAAGGCGAATACGTTGTGCCGTATTCGCCTTCTTGGATTCTATCTATTTAATCTTAATGCTTTAGCCAGTAATCCAGCACGATGCCGATAAAAATGATTGCCCCAACTCGGTTATTGCTTAAAAAAGCTTTAAAACAATCCGCAGGTTCGCGGGCCATGATTTGGCTGTATTGTTGCAGACACAGGCCGCTGGCAATAATTAGGGAAGTAAAGTAGATAGGGCCGCGTTGGCTGCTAAAACCTAGGTAAACCATGGTGGCAATAAAGCCGATAAAGCACAGCATAATGGCGGTGACGTCGAAGCGGCCAAAGGTGATGGCTGAAGTTTTAATGCCAATTTTTAAATCATCAGCACGGTCAACCATTGCATACTCGGTATCGTAAGCAATAGTCCATAAAATATTGGCCAAGAGTAAGATCCAGGCAAAAGCGGGTACGCTATTGGTTTGCGCGGCAAAGGCCATGGGAATGCCGAAGCCAAAAGCGATGCCAAGATAAGCTTGTGGTAGGGCTAAAAAACGCTTGGTGAATGGGTAAGAGACAGCTAAAAAAACTGCAGGGATAGTAAGTAAAAGTGTTAGTTTGTTTAAAGGTAATACTAATAAAAAAGCGCTGAGGGCTAAGGCTGCAGCAAGCCAAAGCGCTTCTTTGGGCCGTACTTCGCCAGAAACCAGTGGCCTAGCTTGGGTACGCTCAACGTGGCCATCAAAATTACGATCGGCATAATCATTAATAACGCAGCCAGCAGCGCGCATTAAAAAAGTACCTAGGCAAAAAATAAGCAGCAGCAGTGGATCTGGACGGCCGTTGCTGGCAAACCAGAGTGCCCAGAGCGTAGGCCAGAGCAGTAATAAGGTTCCGATTGGTTTATCGATGCGCATGAGGCGTGCGTAAGCTGAAATGCGTGATGACATAGAGAAAGGCGCTATTAAGAAGTGTCTATAAGCTTACTTTACTGATCAATATCAGCTGGAGAAGTAAGGACAATTTATGGCCAAAGTAGCCTAGTGCGCTTAGCTTATTGAGCTACTTGTTTACAATCGATGCTGGATAAGAATACTTCTGTAACCAGTAGTTTATCGCAGCCAGAGTAAAATACTGAACGCCTTGCCCATAGTCTTTGCGGTAAATTTCCTACTGCAGCTTGCGCTTTTTGCCAGAGTGGGTGGTATGGATCTATCCTGCACCAGCTTAGGTTTGAGCGTTGTATTTTAGGGTCAGCAAAAAGTAAGGCTCCCAAGGGGCGGCTACCACTACGGCCAAATAGGTGGAAGCCTTTGCGTAAGGCAGAGGCGGTGGTAATGCTGTGGGCGTATACCAGTGGCCTCTGATTACTTTGTAATAAAACTTCACGACAGGCGATATTTTGTTGGCGTGCAACAGGGCCTAAGCAATCCATTTCATCTAAATGGGCCGCTTGCCAACCCTGAAAAATGACGTGTACTGATATATTGGGAAAGTGTGCCATCAGCATTGCGGTGAGCGAGCCTCTCTCTGTAAGCCAATGGCGTAAATGCCGTGGGGCAAGACAGAGTGGGGTGCGCCAGTGTTGCAGCAAAGACATAAAAACACGCCAAGGGACATGAAACGTCGATTATAAGCAGTGCCTGTGGGATTGTGTACTGACGTGGCGGTTTATATAGAAATTTCTAACTCAAAATGGATTGAAATGAGTTGGATGACCATTAATTATGATATTGAATTGTTTTTTAGCCAATATTGTGCGGCGTTTAATTGATTAGAAGGGTGAGGGTATTGCCCAATTTTATATGCTTCCTTTTGAATGGGCACAAAATGGTCGATATAGCTATTGAGATGATTTTGATAATGTGAAAAGAAATAGGCTGGATCTATGCCATTTTTATACTGAAAATCCTGAGAAGAAAGCGTCTTTATTGTTTCAAGCTTTATTTAAAAAAGCGTAAATTATGACATTGTGCATTTAGATTGAAGGATAGAGCAGGGTGATTTAGCCGCTTGAGCTACATCATACAACTTGATTTATTCCAAGTAGGGTTGGCGTATTCTTTTACCTGATTATGTCTCTTGCTCAATTAAGGCTTGAAATACCCCTCTTGGACAAGGTTTAGCCTGCATCACGGCTTTGAGTAATCGAGGAATCAGAGCGCACAGGTCTGCTCGACGATTGAAAC
>NZ_JAWQUO010000089.1:0-2367 GCF_033446605.1 Iodobacter sp. CM08
CGACGAAGAATCCGGCTTGCACTACAACCGCCACCGCTATTACGATCCGGAGATTGGGCGGTTTATTAGCAGCGATCCGATTGGGTTAATGGGGGGATTTAATACCCATGCTTATGCGCCGAATTCAACGGAGTGGGTTGATCCGCTTGGGTTATGGAAAGGTCAGTCAAGAGGCCCTAATGGACAATTTGGGCAAGGGGAAAATCCAAATAAACCTAAAAAACAAAATAGTGTCTGCTCAACGCATAATAATAATTTAGATAGTAAAACCCCAGCTATTGGATATACATTACGCGATAAAGATACAAATGAAATTTTAAAATATGGAGAAACTACGCAAGGTAAATCCCGCTATAGCCAATCTTATTTAGATAGTGTAAATGCTGACTTTCGAGAGGAGACATTTGGAACTAAACGTGAAATGCATTGCTGGCAACATCAGAAAATAATGGAATATAAGGCCAAACATGGTGGTGTTCGTCCACTTTTAAATAAAAATGATTACTAGGGATAAATACTATGAAATTATGGATGTCTGCGGAATCAGAAGGTGATGTTGGGGATGATGTTTTTTACGTTAGAAAAATAATTGAACCTTTAATAAATAAAAACCTAGAGGGTGTGGATATAAATGAAGAGTATGAAAAGTGGGCTTTTCTGGCCGTAACTTTTTCAGAAGGAAGATTACTTCATTATCCTGAAATAGTGCGAAGAAGCATTAAAAATAAAGTTTTGGAGTTTCGCTTACATATCGATCATTTTAAGTTTAAAAATACTGATAGGAGAGGTCAATTAAATTTAACCTTCGATGCATTGGAACGGTCAATTCTATTGATGGGTAAATTAAAAATTTCAATTAAAACGCAGGAAATATTGCGGGCTATACTAAAAAAATCAAAAGATGATTGCGACTCAATATTGGATAATCCATGAATTACTGGAGCACTTTCGAAATGATTGACCCATCGCTTAGTGATGACTCTAGTGCGACAGACACAAAAAATTCAGAATATGGAAAAAATATTAAGGAAACTAAGAAGCGCGATTGAAGTTAAATTAAACTCTCATTTAACTAAATTAACACTAAAAAATAAATTCGAAAAATGGGCTGTAATATTTGTTAGTGTATCTGATGAGTTTTCTGATTTTTTTGAAGAGTCTTTTGTTGCTCGGCGTAATCCTGATGTTATGGGGATAAGACTCATTATTGATTTCAATGCGTTCTCCAAGGGAAGTGAGATGGAAAAAATGCATCTAATGATAAAAACACTTCATCGATCGGTTGAAAAAATGGCAATGCCAAAATTCAAAATAAGTGAAGAGGAGAGAGAAAAGTTAAATGAAATTATTAATACCGTTGAAAAAGAGCTGGAGCTAGAGATTAATTAACCGTTATTTTTAGCATAAAATATGCCAAGAAAATCAGATGGTAATCCCCCCACAAAACCAGCTCATTTTTAAGTAGAATTTTCTCGCAGTGTTTGAGGAGCTCTACATGAAAGCAGCACGCTATTCCGACAGCCAAATTATGGCGATTTTAAAGCAAGCCGAAGCCGGTTCAACCGTCCCCGATTTGTGCCGCGAGCACGGCATGAGCTCTGCCTCTTTTTATAAGTGGCGCGCCAAGTTTGGCGGCATGGACGTCTCGATGATGACTCGCATGAAAGAGCTGGAGGACGAGAACAAGCGTCTTAAAAAGATGTATATCGAAGCCCAGATGCAAGCAGATATCATCAAGGAGGCCATGTCAGAAATCATCTGAAACATCTCAGCGCCGCGAGATGGCTCACTGGGCCGTTGAAACCAAGGCAGTTTCTATTCGTGCGGCTTGCGCCAGCTTTGCGATTAGCACGACTTGCTATCGCTATATTCGTAAGCTGGACGCAGAAAACGCAAAAATTGCGGAACTGCTGATTCAGCTCACTGAAACCCATCGAAGCTGGGGCTTTGGCCTTTGTTTTTTACATCTGCGCAACGTCAGGAAAAAACACTGGAACCATAAACGCGTCTACAGGATTTACTGCGATTTAGAATTAAATCTGCGAATTAAGCCTAAAAAACGCTTAGAGCGTGAAACGCCAGCGTCATTAGCTGTGCCAGCGGCAAAAAATGAAACGTGGTCGATGGATTTTATGCACGATCAATTGGCCGATGGCCGCAGCATTCGCTTATTTAACGTGATTGATGATTTTAATCGTGAAGGATTAGGCATTGAAGTCGATTTCTCTTTGCCAGCAGAGCGCGGTAAGCGCCTAGCCCTCCCATCTAAACGCCCTTTCCTTTTTTCGTCATGCTGAGGTTTTTATCAAGCAGGAGGATTTATGGGGGATTTGCAGACGCGGCGCGGGGAGTGGCTACTGCGTGTGG